>CAIZGQ010000921.1 GCA_903932565.1 uncultured Hyphomicrobiales bacterium | reverse complement strand
CTCGCCATCCTCATCCGTGCCGCGTGGTCCCTTGCTGGAATCGCTCATGCCCGGCCGCTTGGCGATGCCGTGGCTGATGTAATTGACCGCGTCGTAACGGGTCATGTCCTGCTCCTGCAGGAAATAGGCAGCATGGCTCTCGCGCTCAGCGAAGATCGCAACAAGCACGTTGGCACCGGTGACTTCTTCACGGCCCGATGATTGAACATGAATCACCGCGCGCTGAATGACGCGCTGGAACCCCGCCGTCGGCTTGGCTTCTTCGCGACCATCCGTGACCAGGTTTTCAAGCTCGTGGTCGATGTAATCGGTGAGATTTTTCTTGAGGACCGCGATGTCCACGGAGCAGGCCCGCATGACAGCGGAAGCATCCTGATCGTCGGTCAAACTCAGCAGCAAATGTTCTAGGGTTGCATATTCGTGACGCCGCTCATTGGCGACCGCGAGGGCCCGATGGAGGGACTGTTCCAGATTGCGGGAGAACGACGGCATGTGCTCCGACCTTTTTTGTTGTCACGCCGCTGGCGGGATGATCCCCGTCGGCGGTTTGGCGCAACGGACGGCACTTGGCCAACCGGGTCACCCTTGCCTGCCTAGGTGGAGCAAATGGGATGCCACATGCTCCAGATAATTTGCCCCCACATCACTATTCTAGCGTCGCAGCCCTTGCGTTACCCGCCTCGGCTCGCGCGCCTCGGCCGGATCACACCACTATTTTTTCTCCATGATGCATTGCAACGGATGCTGATGCTTGCGGGCATAATCCATCACCTGCGTGACTTTGGTTTCAGCCACTTCGTAGGTGAACACGCCGCACTCGCCCACGCCGTGATGATGAACGTGGAGCATTATGCGGGTCGCTTCCTCAGCATCCTTGTTGAAATATTTGCGCAGCACGGTGACGACGAATTCCATTGGCGTGTAATCGTCGTTCAGGACGAGAACACGGTACATGCTCGGCTTCTTGGTGGCGGTCTTGGTGCGCGTGATGACAGCTGTGCCAGAGCCACTGCCCTTGTCATCGCCACCTTTGCGCGGCTCACGGGCAGCGTGCACGGGTATCCGGCCCACCTGAGCGTTGGTGAGCGCATGACAACGAAGATGTGCGCTGCTCAACACGGGTTTCAAGGCGACAGGCGTCACAGCTACGGTTCTCCAGTACTCGATCCAGGCCGGCAACGCCGGGGACCCACAAGCGTCTCGTTTGAACAATCTATGTCTGCCCCGGCAGCTTCGCCAGTCCCCCAAGTGAAGTTCCGCACCGCTTGCAACGTCGCATGCGGTGACCTGTCCCAGACTGGACGTGCGGCGCTCCGCTCTGAAGAACGGGCGCGATCCGATGCCCCCCGGCCAATGAAAAAGGGCCCGGCATTGCTGCCGAGCCCCAAATATAAGTTGATTTTCCAGCGAGGCGATTTTCAGACCCGGAGATCTGAACCCACCCCAATCCGGCGTCAAAATTACTTGGCGACTGCCGAAACCTTGGCGATGGCAGCTTCCATCGGCTTGTAGGCTTCCTTGGCGAGGTTCGTGTACAGCTCGTTGAACTTGGTCGCCTTGGCAACGAAACCTTCGTAAGCCGTCTTGGCGTACTCGGTCTGGATCTGCATGGCGTTGTCGAGCGTCTTGGCGCTGAACAGCTTCTCGAGGACAGCGGTCGACTCTTCGAGTGACTTCTTGGAATAATCAGCAACTTCCGTCGCGATTTCCTGAACGCCCTTGGTCAGAGTGGTCGCTGTCGCCTGGACGGCTTCCATCTGCTCTTTGCTGTACTTCTGCATCTCTTCCATATTGAAGGCCATGTTGTGGCGCCTTGTCTGTGGCCGCGCAGCGGCCTGGATACGGGGTTCAGAACTTGAGGCATTGGTAATGTCCTCGGCTCTGATGTGCCGCAATATGTGCGCTGCACAATAAAAGTCAAGAATGTTTTTGCATTGCAACATAAATTCATGAAATCCGGGCAGATGGGACGTTTCTGACCCTTATTCGGGGCCGGTCATGACGGCGCTGAGGTCTTCCCGGAAGCCGCACCTCGGCCCGTGAGATCGTCTGAGAAGAACGTGGCGAAACAAGGATCAACGTTATGTCCCTTGTGAATTTTTGCCCGATCTTAACGCTCCCGTAACCGCAACACCGTAGCCTTCAGGCGTGTGATGTTTGAGCCACGCCCTGAATGGGCGGCACACGTTGGACCAGTTGCCTGACCGGAGTTGCGTGAATGCGTCGAGTTGTACGTCGTAACCAAATTTTGGCGGCAATCGGCGGGTTGAGCCTGGTTCTTTCAATGTCAGCGACCCCGGCTGATGCGCGCGGGCATCATCGCCACCACCGCCATTCCGTTCGCCACCAAGCCATGTCATCCGCGTATTCGCCGCCTTTTGCCGCGATGATGGTCGATGGAAATTCCGGCCGCGTCCTCTATGCCCGCAACGAAAATGAACTCAGGCACCCGGCCTCCATCACCAAGGTGATGACGCTCTACATGCTGTTCGACCAGATCGAAAAGGGCCGCATGAACCTTGGCACCGAGATCGAGATGTCGGCCCATGCGGCCTCAATGGCGCCATCGAAGCTCGGTCTTCCTGCCGGGGACTCGCTGAGCGTCGAAACCGCAATCAAGGCCGTCGTCACGAAATCCGCCAACGATGTGGCGGTTGCCATCGCCGAAGCCATCGGCGGCTCGGAAGAGCATTTCGCTGAGATGATGACCGCCAAGGCACGTTCGCTCGGGATGAGCCGCACCACTTATGTCAATGCCTCGGGCCTGCCCGATGACGAGCAGGTGACCACGGCACATGATCTCGTGGTCCTGGGGCGTGCCATCCAGGATCGTTTCCCCAATTACTACCGCTACTTTTCGACCCCGCATTTCACCTATCACGGCCGCCAGATTGGCAACCACAACCACCTGCTTGGGCGTGTGGAGGGAATGGACGGCATCAAGACCGGCTACACACGCGACTCAGGCTTCAACCTCCTGACCTCCGTGAAGCGCGACGGTCACAAGCTGGTTGGGGTCGTGCTCGGCGGCAAGACGGCTGGCGTGCGCGACCGGATCATGGCCGACCTGATCGAAGACAACATCGATAAGACAGCCACGACCCGCACGGTCGCGTTGCTGACGGAAGGCTCGAACGAAGCGGTCAAAGCTGCTGCTGCGGTCCCCATGAAGCCCGAGCCCGTCCGCCTTGAGACGGCGCGCGCCGAGCTGACCCGCTCAGAGGCTGCGGAGACCAACGCCCGCCCCGAACCGATCGCCAAGCCCATGGCGCTGACGCCCATGGCCGTCGCCGTCGCCGCCGTGGCCCCGATCCCGGCCGAGCGCCCCCGCCCGGCTTTCATCGCCGCAGCGCCCAAAGAGACAGAGGCTGACCGCAGCCCCTCCGGCACCGCGCGCCGTGCAGCACTCGATGGCTCGACCGGTGGCCGACCGGCCGCGTCGCCCATGGCCATGAGCACCACCACGCCGACCTCGACACCCATGCGCTGGATCACAGGACCTGCCCCGACACGCGTTGCAAAGGTCGAGGGCAAAATTGAAGGCAAGACGGACACCATGCCGGTTGCCAAGGTTGACCTCCGCGCGACCGAAACCCGCATCGCCAGGGCGGACGTCCCCAAGGCAGAGCCTGAAAAGCCGGTCGCGGCGCGCTCCGGCGTGCAGATTCAGATCGGCGCGACAGACGCCGCCGACAAGGCGCAAATTCTGTTGAGCCGCGCCAAGGATATCAGCAAGCGGGCGCTGGCCTCTGCCACGCCCTTTACCGAGAAAGTGCAGAAGGGATCCGAGACCCTGTGGCGGGCACGGTTTGCCGGGCTTGATTCGGATCACGCGGAAGCGGCCTGCAAGGACCTGAAGAAGTCAGGATTCTCCTGCTTCACCACCAAAAACTAAGTCCAAACCTGATCGCGCGGCCACGGCCGGGCGGTTCCCCCAGTGTTGAGTTGTGTTGCGTTTCGTGTGTTGCGTTGGAGTTAGTTGTCATGTCGCCGCATCAGCACATCCTTGGCCTGATTGACTCGGGCAGCCAGGTTCGTCGGCCCCCCGTAATCGGGATGCAGTTTCTTCATGAGCGACCGGTGCGCGCTCGTAATCTCTTCACGCGAAGCGCCCTTCTGAAGCCCGAGAGTTTCATAGGCTTCATCCTGCGTCATCGCCCCCGGCCGAGCGACCGGCCCGTAGCCCGCATTGGCATCGCCATTTCCTGCCTGACGCCAACCGGAAAACCGGCGGTCGAGATAAGCCTCTAGGTGACGGGCACCCTCAGGGTCGTCCCGGCGGCACGCCTTGAGAAGTGTTTCGCACTGGGCAGGTGTCATGGCATTCAGCGTGCGCCCTTCATCCGGCCCGCAAGAGAGGTAGAAATTTCTACCTTATAGTCTGCCTCCCCCCCTCACTCTCTCTCCTCCTTACGGGCTGGTGCCTGGTAGTGGAGAGGTAGAAAATGCAATCTTTTAAAAGGGCCCAAATATTT
>CAIZGQ010000920.1 GCA_903932565.1 uncultured Hyphomicrobiales bacterium | reverse complement strand
GGGCCAATATGAAGGCGCCATGGCACTCGGGCTGTCGCATTGGTCGATGCTGCGGCTTGTCATCCTGCCGCAGGCGCTGGTCATGGTCATTCCCGGAATCGTCAATTCCTTCATCAGTCTTTTCAAGGACACGACGCTTGTTGCCGTCGTTGGCATCTTTGATTTTCTGCGCGCGGTGGATTCCGCCAGGCTTGATCCCGTCTGGGCTGGTCCCACCATCTCCACCAGTGCCTATGTCTTTGCTGCCCTGTTTTATTGGGTCTTTTGCTTTGGGATGTCGCGGTATTCGATCTTCATGGAACACAAACTTTCCGCAGGACAGCGCCGATGAGCGATGCAATGGCAGCTTCAGCACCGGCCCCCGCCGTCAACGCTCCGATGATCGAGATCGCGGGTCTGAACAAATGGTACGGCGCGTTCCACGTCCTGCGCGATATAGACCTCAGCGTGGCGCGCGGCGAGAAGATCGTCATCTGCGGCCCGTCGGGGTCCGGCAAGTCGACGCTGATCCGCTGCATCAATCGGCTGGAGGTATACCAGGCGGGCCGGATCCTCGTCGATGGTGTCGAGGTCGGCAACGATCTCTCCCGCATCGATGCGGTGCGGCGTGATGTCGGCATGGTGTTTCAGCACTTCAACCTGTTTCCGCATCTGACCATTTTGGAAAACTGCACGCTCGCACCGATCTGGGTGAAGAAGACCCCCAAAAAGGAAGCCGAGGAGCGCGCCATGCATTTCCTCACCCGTGTGCGAATTCCCGAACAGGCGGGCAAGTTTCCGGGTCAATTGTCCGGCGGGCAGCAGCAGCGCGTCGCCATTGCACGGGCGCTGTGCATGGCCCCAAAAGTCATGCTGTTTGATGAGCCAACATCGGCGCTCGACCCCGAGATGGTCAAGGAAGTGCTCGATACCATGGTGACGCTCGCGCACGAGGGGATGACCATGTTGTGCGTCACCCATGAGATGGGCTTTGCGCGGCAGGTGGCGGACCGCGTGATCTTCATGGATGCGGGCGAGATCGTGGAAATTCAGCCGCCAGAGGGCTTCTTTGGCAACCCGCAACATGCGCGCACGCGGGCGTTTCTGGGTCAGTTGGTGCGCGCGTAATCTGCGGCGACCCGTCGATTTGCCTTGGCGCTGCCTTGCCGTATAACCCCCGGCATTCAATAGAGAATGCCATGCCGTCCTTTCGAACTGCGCGCCGGGTTCGCCACACTGCTCAAGAGATGTTTGATCTCGTGGCAGACGTTGAAAGTTACCCGCAATTCCTGCCGCTCTGTCAGGGCCTTCGTGTCCTCAAGCGCCAGACGACGGATGCGGGGCTTGAGGTGATCACAGCAGAAATGCAGGTCGGCTACAAAGCGATCCGCGAACGTTTTACCTCGCGGGTGACGCTGGACCGCGCCAGCAAGGACATCCTTGTCGAATATGTGGATGGTCCGTTTAGCAAGCTCGAAAACCGCTGGAGCTTTCGCGAAGACACGACAACGACAGGCCCGGCCTGCCGCGTCGATTTTTTCATCAATTACGAATTCCGCAGCCGGACACTGGGACTTCTGATGGGCTCGATGTTCGATACAGCATTCCGCAAATTTTCTGAAGCGTTCGAGACGCGAGCGCATGGGGTCTATGGTCGGCCGGGAACGCACAGCAGTGCGGAGCCTGACCCGAGCCCATCGTCGCCCGAAAAGCCCGTAGCCAAACCCTAACCGGCTGCTGCTGTCAGCAGATCGAGCACAACCATCAGAGCCGCACGGCGAACGTGCGAGCGGCCAAGATCGCCGAACCTGTGGGCCACAGCGAGCGTCTCGCGACCGCGCGTGGCGCAGGCAAAATGCACAAGGCCGACTGGCTTGCCGGGGGTCTCGCCGCCGGGGCCGGCAATGCCGGTGATGGCGACGGCGATGTTGGCGCGCGAGTGCTGCAAGGCGCCGTCTGCCATGGCGCGGGCCACCTCTTCGCTGACAGCACCGTGGTTCGCGATGAGTGCGGCCGGGACGCCCAGCATCGCCGTTTTGGCTTCATTGGAATAGGTGACGAAGCCGCGTTCGACGACGGCTGACGAGCCGGGCACTTCCGTCAGCAGGGCGGCGACAAGGCCGCCCGTGCAGGATTCGGCTGTCGCCAGATTAAGACCCAAGCCCCGGTAGAGCTGCACCAGTTGGAGCGCGCGGTCCTGCAACTCTGAATCAAAGAATATCGCTGTGCTCATGGGGAAACTTTCGAGAGCGGTCCGTACGTCCGGTTTAAGCGAAGGGTAGCCGCAGCGTTGCGGTCGCGAGCGCTGCGATCCCTTCGCGTCGGCCCGTGAAGCCAAGCTGCTCGGAGGTTGTGGCCTTCACCGCCACCCGGTCCATGGGCAGCTCCAGGATCTCAGCCAGTCGGGCGCGAATGGCATCGCGATGCGGGCCGACCTTCGGGCTTTCGCAGATGACAGTTCCATCCACATGCGCAATGCGACCACCGCGCGCCGTCACGCGATCGCGCGCATGGCGTAGGAAGATATCAGAGGCCGCACCCTTCCATTGCGGGTCGCTCGGCGGGAAATGCGATCCGATATCGCCGTCGCTCAGCGCGCCAAAGATTGCATCGGTGATGGCATGCATCAGCACGTCGGCGTCGGAATGGCCGACGAGCCCAAACCCATGCGGAACCTGGATGCCGCCGAGCCAGACATGATCGCCCGGCCCAAACGCATGGACGTCGAAGCCCTGGCCGGTCCGGATGTCATTGAGAGAGGCCCAGTCATTGGCATTGATACGCGCCGTGGCTTCAAAATCGGCTTCACTCGTCAGTTTCATATTGGCCGGGTCTCCCGCAAAAATGTGAACCGGCAAGCCAGCCCATTCGGCGACCGCCGCGTCATCGCTCAAGTGGTCAATCCCGGCCATGGCCGCGTTGCGATGGGCGGTCAGGATCGCATCGAATTGGAAGGCCTGCGGCGTCTGCACGGCGCGCAGATGGGCGCGGGCAGGGGTTGCCACGACGCAGGAGGCGGCATCCACTTGCTTGATGGTGTCCACAACAGCCACGCCTGGCACGGCCGCCGGTGAGCTCTGCAAAGCTTCCAGCGCGCGGGCCACGACCTCTGGCGACAGGAACGGGCGCGCGGCGTCGTGGATGAGCACCTGCGTCGGCGCGTGTGATGCCAGCGCTTCGAGCCCGGCCAGCACGCTTGTTTGCCGGGTTGTACCCCCGTGGGACGGCGGCAGCAGGGACGCCGCCAACGGTCCTGCGGCATCGATGGCGTGAGCATACAGACCGGCATCGTCGGGATGGATGACCACCTGAACCAGGCTCCCCGGGGCCGCCTGGCTGATGGCGCGCAGGGTGTGCGCCAGCACGGGAAGGCCGTGGAGGAGCCTGTATTGCTTGGGCACTCCGCCACCCGCGCGCAGGCCGCGACCGGCCGCGACAACGACCCATGCTTGTGTCGAAGGGCTTTGCGAGCGGGCAGGCGACGAGCTGTCTGGCATGGGGTGAGGTCAAAGACGCGTGAGGAGCCGGAAACCCGGTTTCGCCTTTGCCTGTGAAAAGGTCAAACGCCTTCACCAAACATTGGCTCAGCCAACAGAAACCTGCTGTAAAAAATTGCGCAACGCACAAAATTGGCTATGATGTGGGCATGAGTGTAAATGCATATAATTTAGGCAAATCAGGACCCCGCATTGGTCCCATCCAACTTGATGGACAGGCGTTCCTTGCGCCCATGTCGGGGGTCACGGACGTCGGGATGCGCCGCATCGCCCGCCGGTTTGGGGCCTCGCTGGTTGTCTCGGAGATGGTTGCGTCTGATGATTACGTTCGCGGCGAGGCAGAATCGCGCCTGCGGGCCGAAGGCGCTGGCGTTGAGCCCCACGTAGTGCAGATTGCAGGCTGCGAGCCGCACTGGATGGCGGAGGCCGCGAAGCTCGCAGAAGCCTCGGGTGCTGCGGTCGTCGACATCAACATGGGCTGCCCGGCCAAGCGCGTGACAGGTGGCCTGTCGGGGTCTGCGCTGATGCGGGAGCCCGAACTGGCGATCGCACTGATCGAGGCCACCGTGAAGGCTGTTGCCATTCCCGTGACGCTGAAGATGCGGCTTGGCTGGGACCACGACCAGCTGAACGCGCCCATACTGGCCCGCGCGGCTGAGAGTGCAGGCGTAAAGCTCGTCACGGTCCATGGCCGTACGCGCATGCAGTTCTACAAAGGTCAGGCGGATTGGTCGGCAATCCGTGCTGTGCGGGATGCCATCAAGATTCCGCTGATTGCCAACGGCGACTGCAGCAATCTTGAAGATGCGCGCGCCATGCTGGCGGCATCTGGTGCGGATGGCGTGATGCTTGGCCGGGCGGCGGTGGGGCGCCCCTGGCTTGTGGGTCAGATCGCGGCTGGGCTTGCGGGGCGCGCTGTCATCGAGCCCGACGCCAATGCGCAATGCGAGGCCGCACTCGAGCATTACGAAACGCTGTTGGAAATCTTCGGCACCAAGGTTGGTCTGCGCCACGCGCGCAAGCATCTCGCCGCCTATGCCGATCACGCCCTGGTCTCGTCAGGCGCCGACCGCACCGCGAGCCTCGCGTCAGACCGCCAGCGTCTCGTCGTCACCGAGGAGCCTGCCGAAGCCCGGCGGCTTCTGTCCCTAGTGTTTCGTCAGGTTCAAACCCGGATTGCGGCATGAGTGTTTCGACGCGTTCTCTTGAGTCCAATGCAGCCAGCCGTCGCGGCAGCAGCACCAAATCAACAAGCGTAAAATCCACCGTGGCAAAAGCAGCGGTGGCAAAGCTGACAGTGTCCGTCCCAACCGCCGCGCAGACGGAAGAAGCGGGTGGGCTGTTTGCCGCCAATGGCGGGGTGTTTCTGCAGGCGCTGCCCCATCCCGTTCTGGCTGTGGGGAAGGGTGGCATGGTGCTCGATGCCAACGTGGCCTGCGAAGTGTTCTTTGAGATGAGCCGGGCGATGCTCCGGCGTCAGACATTGGCCGACTTGCTGCCATTTGGCTCCCCGCTGTTGTCACTGGTTGAGACCGCCATTCGGCGTGGGGCCACCGTCAACGAGTATCGTGTTGACATTGGAACGCCCCGGATCGGGATTGATCGTGTGGTCGATATGAATGCAGCGCCTTTGCCCGGACATGCCGAAGGTGCGATCATTATGCTTCAGGAACGTACAATTGCCGATAAAATGGACAGACAATTGACGCATAGAGGTGCAGCCCGCTCAGTTTCTGCGCTGGCAGCCATGCTCGCGCACGAAATCAAAAATCCGCTCTCCGGCATCCGGGGGGCCGCCCAGCTGCTCGAAACCGGGCTCGGCGACGAGGACCGGGCGCTGACCCGCCTGATTTGCGAGGAGACCGACCGGATTGTGAAGCTCGTGTCGCGGATGGAAGTGTTTTCCGACGAGCGGCCGATTGAGCGCGAGCGCGTCAACATCCACTCGGTGCTCGATCATGTGAAGCGGATCGCGCAGGCCGGGTTCGCCCGCCACATCCGATTTACCGAAACCTATGATCCCTCTTTGCCGCCGGTCTATGCCAATCGCGACCAGCTCATCCAGGTGTTTTTGAACCTTGTGAAAAATGCCGCTGAGGCGATTGGGGAAGATGCCATCGAAGGCGAGATCGAACTGACAACGGCCTATCGCGCCGGTGTGCGCTTGAAGACGTCTGGGTCCCGCGATCCTGTCAGTTTGCCGCTTGAATTTTGCGTGCGTGACAATGGCCCCGGCGTTTCGCCTGATATTGCGGCCAATCTGTTTGACCCGTTTGTCTCCAACAAGGCGTCTGGAACTGGCCTTGGACTTGCACTGGTAGCCAAGATCATCGGTGATCACGGCGGTATCGTCGAATGTGACTCATACCCTCGGCGCACAACGTTCAGAGTTCTTATGCCGAAATTTGAGTCCGCTGATGGTCGCTCGGGAGCTGAATAAACCCGGGCGCAAAGTTGGATCATCCGCACCTCGCGCGACGTGAGGGCGGAAGGAGAAGAAGTGAATGCCTGGCGGTCATATCCTCGTAGCTGATGACGATGCGGCAATCCGAACTGTGCTCAGTCAGGCCCTTGCGCGTGCAGGATACGAAGTCCGGGTGACGGGCACGGCGGCAACGCTCTGGCGCTGGGTGCAGGCGGGTGAGGGCGATCTTGTCATCACCGATGTCGTGATGCCGGACGAGAACGCATTCGAGCTATTGCCGCGCATCAAGAAGCTGCGGCCTGAACTGCCCATTATTGTCATGAGCGCGCAAAATACCTTCATGACCGCCATCAAGGCGTCTGAGCGTGGCGCCTATGACTATTTGCCAAAGCCCTTTGATTTGAAGGAGCTTGTTGCGATTGTCGGCCGTGCCATGAGCGAGCCGAAGGCACGCGTCGATCGTCCCAAGGTGGAAGAAATTGAGGGCATGCCGCTTGTGGGTCGCTCGCCCGCCATGCAGGAGATTTACCGCACGCTCGCCCGCCTGATGCAGACCGATCTGACCGTTATGGTCACGGGCGAATCCGGCACCGGCAAGGAGCTCGTGGCGCGCGCGCTGCATGATTACGGCAAGCGTCGCAGCGGACCGTTTGTTGCGATCAATATGGCTGCAATCCCGCGCGATCTCATTGAAAGTGAATTGTTCGGTCACGAAAAAGGGGCGTTTACCGGCGCGAACGCCCGCTCTGCCGGCCGGTTTGAGCAGGCCGAAGGCGGCACTTTGTTTCTGGATGAAATCGGCGACATGCCGATGGAAGCCCAGACTCGCTTGCTGCGCGTGTTGCAGCAGGGCGAGTACACGACGGTTGGTGGCCGCACGGCGATCAAGACCAATGTGCGGATTGTGGCTGCCACCAACAAGGATCTTCGCATCCTGATCCAGCAGGGCTTGTTTCGCGAGGATCTGTTTTTCCGTCTGAATGTCGTGCCGTTGCGGTTGCCGCCGTTACGCGAACGCACCGAAGATGTGCCCGATCTGGCCCGTCATTTCTTCAAGCTGGCGGCTGCCGAAGGGCTGCCGTTGAAGCATATGGACCAGGGCGCGATGGACCGCATGAAGCGGTACCGCTGGCCCGGCAACATTCGCGAACTTGAAAATCTCATTCGTCGACTCGCGGCGTTATATCCGCAGGAAGTGATTGGCGAGGGGCTTGTCGAAGCTGAGCTTGGGTCAGACGCGCCTGTCATGTCGCCGCGCGTGTCGACAAACGGCGGCGGTGGCGGGCTGCAGAGCGCGTCCGCAGCCGGGTCCATCGGTGACGACGTCAATCTTTCGGTTGCCGTTGAGCGACATCTGTCAGGTCTGTTCAAAGCCCATGGCGATGGTTTGCCGCCGCCCGGACTTTATCACCGCGTTCTGCGCGAGTTGGAATACCCTTTGATCACTGCGGCTTTGGCGGCAACGCGCGGCAACCAGATCAAAGCGGCTGAACTGCTCGGGCTCAACCGCAACACGCTTCGCAAGAAGGTGCGCGATCTCGATATTCGGCTGATGCGCTCACCGCGGTAGGGAGTATGGCCGCAGCCTGACTCCTTCTCCCTGCATGCGGGGAGAAGGTTGGGATGAGGGGCGGCAAATCCCTCGATATTAAAAAGACTTTTTCAACGTGATGACTTTTCACGAACAGCAACGTTGCACGTGTGGCCGCCCCTCACCCTAACCCTCTCCCCGTTCAGAGCACGGGGAGAGGGGACAGGCTGCAGCCTTTCAGCCCTCACTTCTCCGAGCGCACGTAAGGTCCAAGCTGCTTCACCGCCGCCTCAATGAAGCTGAGATCCAGCAAATCCTCGACCTTCACCTTGGGATTTTTCACGTCGCCATTGGCGCGGAAAAAGTCGAGGTCCTTCTGCAATCCCACGACGTTCGGTTTTCCGTTCGGATCGGCAAAATAGACATATGATTTCTTGATATCGGCTTCCGTATTGCCGAGGCGCTTGGCGAGGATGGAGACAATATCCTTGCTCTTTTGCGTTTCCGTGAACAGGCCATCCTTCACCACGTCATTGTAATCGCGCATCGCCCGCACATAGGCGACCATGAAACGCTGGGCGAGCTCTTTGCGTGTCGTTGTGAATTTTTCACCGTAATACACGAGCGCGATTTGCAGGCCTGGATAAAAGTCTTCCGTCGACGAAAAGCGCACACCAACGCCGGTTTCCACAAGGCGGGTGGCAAACGGCTCAATCATCATCGAGCCATCAATGGCACCATTGGTGAGTGCTGCAACTTGCTGCGGATAGCCAAGATACACTTTTTCCACGTCGGCAAATGTGAGCCCGCCTTTTTTCGCGGCTTCGTTCAGGCCGGAGCCCGGCGAAATTGCAGGTGAGGCAAGCGCGATCTTCTTGCCCTTCAAATCCGCGTAACCTTTGAATTCACCTGAATCCACAAGCGCTTTTCGGATCATCAGTGTCATGAACTGATACCCGGGTGCCATGCCGGAGCGGTCCGCCACGATCTTCAGGTCAATGCTGCGCGCCGCTGCATTGAACAGGCCTGCCGAGCTTGCGCCTGTGCCGACGTCCAGATCGCCCGTTGCCAGGGGCGCGATCATTTTGGCCGCCGAGTCGAACGTCACAAACTCAACGTCGATGCCGACATCTTTGAAATAGCCGCGATCAGCCGCGATATAAAACGCAGCGTCTGACAGCGACGAGATCACACCAACCGTGACTTTGTCTGCTGCCAGGGATGGGGTGAGACATAATCCGAAACATGCAGCGGCCAGTGCGCCGCGCCAATACGCCTTCATCATGTTTGCTCCCTGGCCCGGCTGCTATTTGCGTCAGCTCAGGCGGTTCATGGTTGTTGGTAATCTTAGTGCAGCTTCCTACACTGACCTAGTAAAACTAAAAAGCCGCCCGGAGGCGGCTTTCGGTTTAACGCTTTTATTTCAACACTTGTCTCTCAACCCAATCAGTCTTCGGCAATTGCCGAGATCGCAGCATCCTGCGTTTTCGCAGGCTTCAGCTTCACCGGCCGCAGCAGGAAAGACGGCACATGATCGCCAAGTCCGACCACTGGCGCATCATCTTCCTCAAAGCGACGACGTTGGCGCGGCTCCTGACGAGCCTCGGCGCGCACATCATGGCGTGGGGCGGGTTGCGGACGCTCGGACCGGTCCGCATTCCGTTGGCGCGGCTCATGACGCGGCTCGTGACGGGTGTCCTGACGCGGTTCAGGCCGGGCG
>CAIZGQ010000919.1 GCA_903932565.1 uncultured Hyphomicrobiales bacterium | reverse complement strand
TGGTCGGATCGCTGCTCATGCTGCTCGCCATCATGGCGATGTATGGCGTGACCGGGACGACCGACATGGTTGTTCTGCTTCACACCAACTTCCCCTCGTCCATGCAAAAGTGGTTGTGGCTCGCCTTTTTTGCGTCCTTTGCCGTGAAGATGCCGATGTGGCCGGTGCACACCTGGTTGCCGGATGCGCACGTGGAAGCGCCAACGGCTGGCTCCGTCATTCTGGCCGGGATTCTCTTGAAGATGGGTGGCTACGGTTTCATCCGCTTCTCGCTGCCGATGTTCCCGGAAGCCTCCAGCTATTTCGCCCCGCTCGTGTTCGCGCTCTCCATCATCGCCATCATCTACACCTCGCTGGTGGCTTTGGTGCAGGAGGACATGAAGAAGCTCATTGCCTATTCGTCCGTGGCGCATATGGGCTTTGTGACGATGGGCCTGTTCACCATGAACCTGCAGGGCGTGCAGGGCGCGGTGTTCCAGATGGTGTCGCATGGTCTCGTGGCAAGCGCATTGTTCCTTTGCGTGGGTGTCGTCTACGACCGGATGCACACGCGTGAGATTGCGGCCTACGGCGGCCTCGTGAAGCGCATGCCGATTTACGCGGTGGTGATGATGGTGTTCACCATGGCCAACGTCGGTCTGCCCGGCACGTCGGGCTTTGTTGGTGAATTCCTGACGCTGCTCGGTGGCTTTGGAGCCAACAGCTGGGTCGCGTTCTTTGCAACGTTCGGCGTCATCCTGTCGGCGGCCTATGCGCTCTATCTCTATCGCCGCATCATCTTCGGCGCGCTGGAAAAGCCCAATCTCAAGGACATCCTTGATCTCAGCCCGCGCGAGATGGTGCTGCTCGCGCCACTGCTTGTGCTGACGATCTATTACGGCGTGCATCCCGGCCCGATTCTGGATGCCAGCGCCGCCTCCGTTGCTGAACTCATCAAAGGTTACGACGCAGCGCTCGCTGCGACGAAGACCGCCATGCTCGCGCACTGAGCAGAGAGACAAAGACGATGCAGCCTTTTTCCTTCGCACTGGTCCACAGCCTGCCGGAAGTCATTCTGGCGGTTGGTGTCCTGCTGCTCATTCTGCTCGGCGCGCTGCGCGGCGAAAAGTCAGGCTCCCTGGTGGGGGAATTGGCAGTGATCCTGCTGGGCCTCGCCCTTCTGTCGATGTTCTTCCAGATCAAGACGAGCGCGATCATCTTCGACGGCGCATTCATTGATGATGCGTTCGGGCGCTTCATGAAGGCGCTGGCGCTTGGCGGTTCTTTGATTTCGCTGCTGATGTCGTTTGAGTTCATGCGCCGCGAAAAGATTGCGCAATTCGAGTTTCCGGTCCTCATCCTGTTGTCGACCATCGGCATGCTGATGCTGATCTCGGCGCGCTCACTGCTCGCCCTTTATCTTGGTCTCGAACTCATGAGCCTCGCGCTTTATGTCGTCGCTGCCTATCACCGCGACAATCTTCGCGCGTCGGAAGCGGGCCTCAAGTATTTTGTTCTCGGCGCGCTCGCGTCCGGCATGCTGCTCTATGGCGCGTCGCTGCTCTATGGCACCGCAGGCACGCTGAACTTCGTCGGCATCGCAGCCGCATTGAAAACCGGGCCGGTCTCCATTGGTGCCATCTTCGGGCTCGTGTTTTTGCTCACCGGCCTTGCGTTCAAGATGTCGGTTGTGCCGTTCCACATGTGGACGCCGGACGTTTACGAAGGCGCACCGACACCGGTCACGGCGTTCTTTGCCTCCGCGCCGAAGATGGCAGCGGTCGCGATCACCGTGCGCGTCATCATGACGGCCTTTCCAAGCATCACGACGCAATGGCAGCAGATCATCGTGTTCATTTCCATCCTGTCGATGGCGCTTGGGGCCTTTGCGGCCATTGGCCAGACCAACATCAAGCGCCTGATGGCCTATTCCTCGATCGGCCATATGGGCTTTGCGCTGGTGG
>CAIZGQ010000918.1 GCA_903932565.1 uncultured Hyphomicrobiales bacterium | reverse complement strand
GCTTGCCGTGCATGGGCTGGGGTGCCCGCACCACATCTCCGCCATAGACATCGCCAATGGCCTGATGGCCAAGGCAGACCCCGAACAATGGAATGTTGTCACCGGCAGCGCGGATCAGATCGCAGCAGATGCCAGCCTCGCGCGGCGTGCAGGGGCCGGGTGACAGAACGATCGCATCTGGATCGCTTGCCAGCACGGCTTCGACGCTAATCTGGTCATTGCGCACGACGTTCACCTGCGCGCCCAGCGCACCCAGATAGTGCACGAGGTTCCAGGTGAAGCTGTCATAATTGTCGATCAGCGTGACGTTTGTCATGGGAAACGGGGCTTGAAAAACGAGGCTTGAACGCGCGTCGGTCTGGCTGAACGGCCTCTCGCGGTGAAGCGTTCTTTTGGGGCCCCGGCCCCGGCCCGTCAAGGCAGCGGTCGGCTGGGTCGTGCGGGCCCGCTTGCAATCGGCGGCACATTCCATGCTTCTTCGCGTCTATGGATTCGGATCTTCGCATCGTCGTTGTCGACAAGAACCCCATGCGGGCCGCCATCATCGAGGACGGCCTGCGGGAGGCCGGGCACAAAATCGTTATCCGCATCGAGGACACAGCCGGGCTTGATGACAAGCTGCGGGCGCTTGAAGCCGACGTGGTGCTGATGGACCTCGAAAGTCCGAGCCGCGACGTTCTGGAGCAGATGTTTGCGGTCAGCAGCGCCAGCAACCGGCCGGTCGCCATGTTTGTGGACCAGTCCGACCGGGCCATGACGAACGCCGCCATCGACGCAGGCGTGTCGGCCTACATCGTTGACGGATTGCGCAAGGAGCGGGTCAAGTCCATCGTCGACATGGCCATCTCGCGCTTCAACGCCTTCGCCAAGCTGCGGGATGAGCTTGACGCGGCCCGCTCGCAGCTGGCTGACCGCAAGGCCATCGACCGGGCAAAAGCACTCGTGATGAAGGCGAAATCCATCGGCGAGGAACAGGCCTATGTGCTCATGCGCAAGGCCGCCATGAACGAGAACAAAAAGGTGGCTGATATCGCCCGGGCCATCATCACGGCGGCGGAGCTGCTCAAATGACCAGCAAGCTTCGCGTTGGCTACATCCCGCTACTGGATTCGGTTCTGATCCACGTCGCCGCCAACCTCGGTTTTGCCGAAGATCAGGGGCTGGAGCTCGAATTGGTCCGGGAGACCTCCTGGGCCAACATTCGCGACAAGCTGGCGCTGCGCATTTTTGATGCGGCCCACATGCTGGCCCCTGCCGCCATCGCCTCCAGCCTCGGCCTCAGCCATTTCGAGGCCCCGATGGTGGCCCCCATCGCCCTGAACCTCGATGGCAATGCGATCACCCTGTCCCTGCCACTTCACACAGCCCTGATGGCGGCGCTCGACGGCAGTGCCCGTGACCCTGTCGCCACGGCTCGGGCCCTGCGCAAAGTGATCGATGTGCGCCGGGCAAAGGCTGAAAAACCTCTCAGCTTTGCGCATGTCTTTCCGTTTTCCGCCCATCATTACCAGCTGCGGCTGTGGTTGAAGGCAGGTGGCATCGACCCGGATCGTGATCTGCGCCT
>CAIZGQ010000917.1 GCA_903932565.1 uncultured Hyphomicrobiales bacterium | reverse complement strand
GCAATGCTGCCGCGCAGTTTGGCCTCTTGTCTTGCCCGCTCAGGATGCGACACTCGCAACAGAGCTTCTCAAGACGTGTCGGTTTCATGCCAGCTTCGATTTCGTGGGACGATTTTCGACTGATCAAGGCCATTGCCGATGGCCATTCCCTGGTGGCAGCAGCGTCGAGCCTTGGCCTCAATCACTCGACCCTGTTCCGTCGCCTCGGCCAACTCGAAAAAGATCTCGGCGTGCGCCTCTTTGATCGCTCGCGCACCGGCTATCTTCCAACAACCGCCGGGCAGGAGATGATTGATCTTGCCGCGCGCATGGCCTCTGACATCGTCGACTTTGAACGGCGTGTCGCGGGACGTGACGTGATGCCCGCCGGCGATTTGCGCATTACCACAAATGACACGTTCCTCATGCACCTGCTGGTGCCGATCCTCGCCGGATTTCGCACGGCTTACCCCGATATCCGGCTTGAAGTCATCGTTTCAAATGAATCGCTGAACCTCGCCAATCGCGATGCCGACATTGCCATTCGTGCAACCGACTCGCCGCCTGAGACACTGGTCGGGCGGCGTATCGCAACGTTTGGGTTTGCCTCCTATGCGCCAGCGCGTTTCTTTGCTGAGCGGCGGACGTTTGATGAATCAGCTCATAATTGGGTCGGCTTCAGCGAGCCGCTCGCATCCATTCCAGCCGGCCGCTGGCTTGAAGCCAATGTGCCGAAGGAGCGGATTGTTTACAGCTCGAACACAGTGTTGGGACAGGCTGAGGCGGTTGCGGCTGGCATCGGGCTTGGCCTGCTGCCCTGCTTCATCGCCGAACAGCGCTCGGATCTGGTGCGCTTTGGCGAGACAATCCAGGCGCTGGACCATGGCCTCTGGCTGCTGACCCATCCCGATCTACGCCAGACCGCACGCGTGCGGGCCTTCATGGATTTTGCCGCGATCGAGCTCAGCAAATTCCGTCGCATTTGCGAAGGGCATCGCGCTGACGTGGTGGCAGACAACGGCGCTGACGAGCCACCCGATAGTCTGCTGGAGACGGGGGAAATCCCCCGCGCACCCATCGCCTAAAAGGTGTGGCCGGACGCCCGTGACGAAGCGCTATTCGGACGCGTTGCTAATCAATTGTCACGATTGTGCGGCCACGCACTTTGCCGTCGAGAATTGCCTCAGCAACGCCAGGCACATCTTCCAGTTTCACCGTCTGGCTCATCGAGTCGAGACGCGCGGCATCAAGATCATGGGCAAGACGCGCCCATGCGGTGATGCGGCGCCCCTTCGGGCACATCACGCTGTCGATGCCCAGCAGCGACACACCACGCAGAATGAAGGGCGCCACCGATGTGGGGAGATCCATACCCTGCGCCAGCCCGCAAGCCGCGACTGCGCCGCCATAGCGGGTCTGCGACAGGACATTGGCCAGTGTGTGCGAGCCAACGGAATCGACACCGGCTGCCCACCGCTCTTTTCCCAGCGGGCGACCGGGGCCGGAGAGTTCGGCGCGATCCAGAATCTCTTTGGCACCGAGCGAGCGCAAATAATCCGCCTCGGCGGGACGGCCCGTCACGGCGATCACATCCCACCCGGCCTTCGCCAGCAGCGCCACCGCAATGGAGCCGACGCCACCCGCCGCACCTGTCACCACCACTGGACCTGCGGCCGGGGTCAGCCCATGGGATTCAAGTGCCAAGATGCTCAGCATGGCTGTGAAACCCGCTGTGCCGATGGCCATGGCATGGGCCGGTGACAGCCCCGTTGGCAGTGGCACCAGCCAGTCCGCCTTGACCCGGGCGCGCGCTGCATAGCCACCCAGATGGGTCTCACCGACGCCCCAACCCGTCAGAACAACAGCGTCGCCCACTTTGAAGGCTGGATTGTCAGAGGCCTCCACCACACCGGCGAAATCAATGCCCGGGATCATGGGAAACCGACGCACAACGGGTGAGCGACCGGTGATGGCAAGGCCATCCTTGTAGTTCACCGTCGAGTGCGAAATCTTGACGGTGACATCGCCGTCCATGAGATCGGAATCGTTGAAATCGACGAAGTTGGCGGTCGTGCCCTTCTCCGCCTTGTCGATGCGGAGTGCTTTAAACGTGCCCATCCATTTGCTCCCAAGCCTTAAGGCGTTGGAGCACAGCTAGCATGCCGCGCCTGGCGAGACACCCCGAACCAAATGTGAATTGCCTTGGTCACGAAAGGTGTCGGAGCGCGTTCGCACTCAACGATTGGCAACGACCGAGAGGCTGCGTTTGCGCTGGATCCAGCGAAAGCCATCGTGTCGCGTGATGGCCGCGATATCCACCGGGCCGCCAACTGTTTTCAATTCGCCCGATTGCGAAAACCCGACAAACGAAATGGTCGTTTCGGCAAGAAACCGCGCGAGTTCGACAGCGTCCTGAAGGGGCATGCCCGGTGTCACGACTTCAGAGCCGCAGGCGTCAGCCACACGCGCCTGCAGTTCAGCCGATTGATCACTCGACAATCCGAAATCCGTCAACACGGACGGGAAGCTTTGCGAGGTGCCGCACAACAACCGGTCGAGACATTCGCGCTCACCATCCCAGGTGACGCCGTATTCGTTTTCGCCCCAGATCAGCTCGGGTTCGGACGGCTGTGCCGCGTTGATGGAGATACGCCATGTTTCCGGCAGCGGACGATCGGCCGAATAGCCAACGATTGTCAGCGCAGTATGACCATCCTCTTCCGAGATTTGCGAAACCTCTTTCAAATACCGGCACATCTGCGCAGCAATGCCACCAAGGGTGTAATGCGTTTTGCTGAGGCTCCACGGTCCGGATCGAACCTTGGCCAACTGGCCGTAATCGCGCAGGTGGTTGGCAACCGACGACACGCCAATGGAGCCATCGCCCACGATCATGACGCCAATCGGCAGGCCCCTTATGGGGTTGAGGGTTTTTTCAGCGTGAAAATAAGAACGCTCGCGATGAATAACGCAGGAATCAGACGCCAGCACGACGCCGTCTTGGACTTTTACAGAAATGACAATGGACATGAAAAACCACCGCAACTCACGGACCCTTTAAAACAAAGAGGGTCGGCCCAACCAACTCAACTGTAAGTCTCAATTGCCGTCACGACCATCAAGACTTTCAGTCATCTGACTGTGATTGGTTAAGCTTAAGGCAGCAAGCCCGGCGTCAGCCACGATCCACTGTCTAAATCATTCAACCGTTACGCTTTTCGCCAGATTTCGCGGCTGGTCGACATCTTTTCCCATGAAAACAGCAGTGTGGTAGGCGAGCAGCTGAATGGGCAACGCATAGACCAGGGCGGTAAATTCCGGTGCCATGTCCGGCATCGTGATCACGGATTCAAAGTTGATCGCAGCCTCGTGGGCCGCCCGTGTATCTGCAACCAGCAGAATACGTCCCCCGCGCGCTGCAACTTCCTGCATGTTCGACACGGTTTTTTCAAAAACCGCGTCATGCGGTGCAATCACGATCACCGGCATGTCTTCGTCGATCAGCGCGATTGGCCCGTGCTTGAGCTCGCCCGCCGCGTATCCCTCCGCATGGATGTAGGAGATTTCCTTGAGCTTCAAAGCGCCTTCCAGCGCGAGCGGGAAGCTGGTGCCTCGGCCAAGATACAGCACGTCGCGGGCGCGGCCCATATCGCGGGCAACGACTTCAATGGCCTTTTCACCTTTGAGCGCCTCAGCCATCAGCCCCGGCACCGCGATGAGGTTTGAAACAAGCTCCTGCTCGCGCGCCTGATCGAGTGCACCACGGGCACGGGCGAACGCAATGGCGAGACAAGCCAGCACGGACAATTGACAGGTGAACGCCTTGGTTGAGGCGACGCCAATCTCCGGACCAGCCAACGTCGGAGCTGCCACATCACTTTCGCGCGCGATCGTCGATGTCGGAACATTCACGACGCACAGAACCTTTTGCCCGTGCTCTTTGGCGTAGCGCAGCGAGGCCAGCGTGTCGGCGGTTTCGCCAGATTGGGACACCACGATCATCAAACCGTTGGGATCGAGCGGCGCTTCGCGATAGCGGAACTCGCTCGCCACGTCGATCTCAACGGGCAGGCGGGCGAATTTCTCAATCCAGTATTTCGCAACAAGGCCCGCGTAATAGGCGGTGCCACAGGCCGAGATTGTAACGCGTGAAAGTTGAGCCGGATCGAACGGCAAATCGAACGGGAGCCGAACCGTTCCGTTCGACATGTCGAGATAATGTGCCAGTGTGCGGCCTACAACTTCCGGCTGCTCGTGAATTTCCTTCGCCATGAAATGGCGATGGTTGCCCTTGTCCACCAGAAACGCGGACGCCTGTGTTTTCTGCTTGGCGCGCCGCACGGGCTCGCCATCAGCGCCAAAGAACGTGGCGCCGGCGTGGGTCAGGACGACCCAGTCGCCATCGTCAAGATAGGTGATCGTGTCGGTGAACGGCGCCAGTGCCAGCGCATCGGAGCCAACATACATCTCACCGTCGCCCCAGCCGACAGCCAGCGGCGCACCCTGTCGGGCCGCAATCATCAAATTGTCTTCACCCTCAAAAATAAAGGCGAGTGCAAACGCGCCATGCAAACGCGGCAGCGCGCGCGCGACTGCATCGCGTGGCGAGACATCGCCCTGCAATTCCTCGGTCACCAAATGTGCAACAACTTCGGTATCCGTTTCTGACGCAAAGACATGGCCCTTGGCCGTCAGTTCTTCGCGCAACTCGCGAAAGTTTTCGATGATGCCGTTGTGGACGACAGCGACGCGGCCACTGGCATGCGGATGCGCGTTGGCCTCGGTCGGGCGGCCATGGGTGGCCCAGCGGGTGTGGCCTATGCCGACCGACCCCGACAGCGGCTCCTGCGCCAGACGCTCCGCCAGATTCTTCAGTTTGCCGGACGCACGACGACGCGTGATGTGGCCCTGCTCCAGCGTTGCGACACCGGCGGAATCATAACCACGGTATTCCAGGCGTTTGAGTGCTTCAACGATCTGCCCGGCAACCGGACCCTGACCAAGCATACCAACAATGCCACACATGAAACTTCACTTCCCGATGATGGCGGCAGCCGTGCCGCGTCCTGTGGCGAACCGCGCACACATACCGCCTGTGTTCAAGCTCGGACCCGCAGGGTCCCCGCAGACTCAATCAAGGCCGCTTTTTGGGGCGACCCGCGCGCGCTGCACGGAACTTGTCCGCCCAGCCCGGCTTTTCAACCTGCTGGCCGCGCGCCACCGCGAGGGCCCCGTCGGGGACATCCTTCGTGATCACGGAGCCAGACCCCACATAAGCACCTTCACCGATGCGCACAGGGGCGACAAGGGCGGAATTCGATCCAATGAAGGCACCAGCGCCAATTTGCGTGATATGCTTATCAAATCAGTCGTAATTGCAGGTGATGGTCCCTGCGCCGATGTTGGCCCCTGCTCCGACCTCGGCGTCGCCCAGATAGGTCAGATGGCTGACAGCCGCGCCCGCTCCAATGTGAGCGGACTTGATCTCAACGAAATTGCCGATCTTGGCCTTCTCATCAATGCGTGTGCCCGGACGGAGCCGCCCAAACGGGCCAATTGCAGCATCTGCCCCGACACTGGCACCTTCCAGGTGGCTGAACGCCTTGATCCGGGCACCCGCCTCGACCACGACGCCCGGACCAAAGACGACGTGAGGCTCAATCACGACATCCCGCCCGAGTTTTGTGTCGTGGGCGAAAAACACCGTTTCGGGCGCGATCAAGGTTGTCCCCTCCCGCATGGCAGCCTCGCGCAGGCGCGCCTGCATGATGGCCTCGGCAACGGATAGCTGCACCCGGTCGTTGACACCCAGCACATCCTTTTCGGGCGCCAGAACGATCCAACTCTCAAGACCCTGCGCGCGCGCCACGGAGACAAGGTCGGTCAGGTAAAACTCGCTCTGGGAATTGGCATTGCCAATTTGGCCGAGAAGGTCGAGTGCACGCCGCCCGTCAAAGGCCATCAGGCCCGCATTGGCAAGACGCACCTGGCGCTCGGCCTCGGTCGCGTCCTTCTGCTCCCGGATGGCGACGAGCGTCCCCTCGTCCTGCAGCAGGCGGCCATACCCGGTCGGGTCGGCGGCCTCAAAGCCCAGCACGCAGACGCTGGCACCCTCCGCAAGAACCGCCCGCATCGAAGCAAGGGTCGAGGTTCGCACCAGCGGCGTATCGGCAAACATGACGACGATATCGTCATAGCCCCGGGCGATGGCGTCTTTTGCGGCAAGCACCGCATGGGCCGTGCCCAGCCGCTCGGTCTGCACGAAGGTTTCGGCCCCTGGCAGCATCTTGTGAACTTCGGACGCGACATCGTCCCGGCCGGGACCCACCACCACGGCGCAGGCCTGCGCCCCTGCTTCACTAACGCAGGCGAGCACGTGTGCCAGCATCGTCCGCCCGGCGATTTCGTGCAGAACCTTTGGCTTGGCGGATTTCATCCGCGTGCCCTCGCCCGCAGCCAGCACGATGGCGAGACAGGTACGGCTCTGCTGCATCACAAACTCCGGGGGCTGGCGGGAAAACTCTTGGGCGGGATTCAGACCGTCCATGACTGCACCAACGAGATGCTGAAAACGGCAACGAAGGCAGGGGTACTGCACTGCCGCAAAAACTGCAAAATACACTCGCAGATGTCTGAATTTGCGCTATAGAACGACGGGTCCAGCCCCTTCGGCCACGCGGTCGGCGGAGGCTGCGACCAGAATCACGATAAACCATCAGCCACGCGGCGCGCGAGATAAACGACCGGTCATGATCAAGCGTCGGGACGTGCTTAGACTTGCCGCTGGAGGCTTCACCATCGGTGGCCTCGCGCTGAACGCATCATCGGCACCAGCGCAGGTGCTGGCCCAAGCCACAGCTGCCCCGCCCGCACAGGCCCCGATTGCTGCAAATCCATTCGATTTTTCAGTTGTCCTGGATGCGGCCCGCGCGTTGGCGCGAAAGCCGTTCAAGGCCCCGGCTGCGGGGCTCCCAGACCCCTTCAACAACCTGAGTTATGAGCAATATGTTGCCATCCGCAGCCGTCCGGAGAGCCGGATCTGGGGCGGTGACAACGTCGGCTTCCAGTTGGAACCCCTGCATCGCGGCTTTTTGTTCGCGTCGCCCGTCCTTCTCAACATTGTTGAAAATGGCAGCGCGCGCCGGCTGACCTATCGGCCGGGCGATTTCGAATTCGGCAAGCTGAATGTTGCAGCGAATCTGGCTGACATTGGGTTCTCCGGGTTTCGTGTCCTCAAGCCGCGCGACTCAGGGCCGCCGGAAGAGGTGGCGGTGTTTCAGGGTGCGAGCTTTTTCCGTGCGCTCGCCAACGGGCAAACCTTTGGTGTGCTGGCGCGTGGATTGGCAATTCGCACAGCCGACAGCCGCGGCGAGGAATTCCCACAATTTCGCGAGATCTGGATCGAGCGCCCAACCATTGCAGCCAATGCACTCGTCATCCACGCCCTGCTTGATTCGGAAAGCGCGACCGGCGCGTTCAGATTCACGCTGCGGCCAGGCGATGCCACCATCATCGACACCGAATGCACGGTCATACCCCGCGTCGCGCTGGACAATTTCGGGCTCGCGTCGATGCAGGGCACGTTCCTGCATGGTCCCATTGACCGCCGGCGCACCGACGATGTGCGTCCCGGCGTCGGCGACTTCGCAGGTCTGCGCATGTTGACCGGACACGGGGAATGGGTGTGGCGACCGGTTGCCAACCGCGAAACGCTGCAGGTCTCGTCCTTTATCGATGAACACCCGGCTGGCTTTGGGTTCATTCAACCGGATCGCGACTTTGATCGTTTTCAGGATGACGATCAGCATTGGGAGATGCGCCCCTCGCTCTGGATCGAGCCCATAGGCGAGTGGGGCGCGGGCAGCGTCAGCCTCGTTGAGATCCCGTCCGAATCAGAAGTGAACCAAAACGTCGTTGCGTTCTGGCGTCCGAAGGCACCCCTCGCGCCGCTCAGCGAGACGGCTTACGCCTATCGGCAATTCTGGTGTTGGGCGGCACCCAATCGCCCCGCACTGGCCAGTGTGAGTAAAACGCGCACAGGTAAAGTGCCTGGCGGCACCACCGCTGCCGCGCAGCGCCGTCGCCGCTTTCTGGTCGAATTTGTCGGCGATATTTTTGGCGATCCGAAACTGGGGGATTTCATCACAAACCTTGCGGTCAATCCCGGGACCATCCTGTCCTCCCGCACGTTTCTGTCGCGCCAGCGCAAGACATTTCGGGTTTTGTTTGACGTCGATCCGGCCGCAGAACCCCTCTCCGAAATGCGCTTGGTGCTGGAATCCGAGGGCAAACCCATCAGCGAAACATGGCTTTATCGATGGACGTCCTGACACCTATGTCGCACGACACTGGAGCGGCAATGCAATCTGCCGCGGCTGCCTCCAACACGGACGTGATGCTGTTGGCGCGCAATGCAATGCCGGCCTATGCGCCCCTGCATATGCCGGTGCAATCGCTGTCACGGTTTGACAAAAAGTCCCTGCGGCACTGGGCTGCGCCGGCGCTGGCTTACACACCGTGGCTGTCGCGTCTGTTTGTGTTCGGCGGTGGCCTGGCCCTGACGGCCTATGGTGCCAGCGAGATGTACGGCGTCATCAACGTCGGCGCGATCACGACGCTGAAATGGGTGCTGCTGGTTTTATTTCTCGCCAATTTCTCGTGGATTTCCATCGCGTTTACCAGCGGTCTGCTCGGCTTCTTCTGGCTGCTGTTTCGCGCACCGCCGCCGCCAGAACTCCCCAGCAGCTTGAGCGAAAAAACTGCTGTCGTGATGCCGATTTACAATGAAGTGCCCAGCCGTGTGTTCGGGTCTCTCCAGGCCATGATGGAAGAGGTTGCAGCCACGGGGCTTAGCGCGCATTTCGACTGGTTTTTCCTATCGGACACCACGCAGCCCGACGTCTGGATTGCGGAAGAGCGTGCGTTTTTGGCGCTGCGCAAGCGCATGGGGCCGTCCGTGCGCATCTACTATCGGCACCGCCAGAAAAACACGAGCCGCAAGGCCGGCAACATAGGTGACTTTGTCAGCAATTGGGGCGGCGCTTACGAGCATATGGTTGTGCTCGACGCCGACAGTCTGATGACGGGCCACGCCATCGTCTCGCTCGCAGCCGCGATGGAGGCTGATCCGGATTCCGGCATCATCCAGACGTTGCCGCTGATCATCAATCGCAACACCATGTTTGCCCGCGTCCAGCAGTTTGCTGCGCGGATTTATGGCCCCGTGATCGCCTGCGGTCTGGCGGTCTGGTCGGGCCGCGACGGCAATTATTGGGGCCACAACGCGATTATTCGCACGGCCGCCTTCGCAGCGCATTGCGGATTGCCGTCTCTCTCTGGACGCCCGCCATTCGGTGGCCATGTGCTCAGCCATGATTTTGTCGAGGCTGCCCTCATTCGCAGATCAGGATACGCGGTCTACATGCTGCCAACGCTTGGCGGCAGTTTTGAAGAAAGCCCGCCATCACTGATTGATCTGGCTGCGCGCGACCGTCGCTGGTGTCAGGGCAATCTGCAGCATGTACGGATTCTGGCCACCAAGGGCCTGACATTTCCAACGCGCCAGCATTTTGCCACCGGCATCATGGGCTATGTCGCCTCGCCATTTTGGATGGCGCAATTGCTGGTTGGTATCGCGCTTGTGCTCCAGGCGGCCTACATCCGGCCGGAATATTTCACCAACGAGTTTCGCCTGTTCCCCGCTTGGCCGCGCTTTGACGCGGCCCGGTCGCTGGAATTG
>CAIZGQ010000916.1 GCA_903932565.1 uncultured Hyphomicrobiales bacterium | reverse complement strand
TGTTAGATCAAGCTTTTTTATTGGCAATCTGACGCAGCGCCCGTTCACCGTTGCTGACGAACTGGCGCAGGAATGCATCAACCTCGGCAAACTGGCGTTGGCCAATCCCCTCAAACAAGGTGTCGTTGATGGATCGCATGTAAGGCGACAAATCCGCGACTTTTGCCTCTCCCTTGGCGGATAATTTGACCAGCACGGATCGTCCATCCCGCTCGTTTGGACGCTTCACCAAAAGCCCCAGGCGGACCAGCCGACCGACTTCCGTGGTCACATGGGTGGAGGCAAGCTGCACATGAGCCGCCAGATCGCGGATCGTGACGCCCTCCATGGCCTGTGTGTAGGCGGTCCCGATCAGCACGGCGAATTGCGAGCCGGTCAGTCCCACATGGCGGCCAAAGGCGTCGCGGCAGGTTTCCAACTGGCCGAACGTCTTCACCATGAGATAGAGCGTGCTGCGAAACGCGGCATCTGAGCCCCCTTCCAGCAAGTCAGGGCCCGAAATCGTGAGGGGCGGATTGTAGGACGCAGAATTTTGCGCATCTGGTGGCGGCATCTGGGCCGCTTTGGGCTTTTGTCGGGTCACTGTCTTTCCTGGATAATCCCCAAGTTTGACGAGCATAATGGCAATCGCGGGAAAAACAGACCGGGCGGCCGCTTAAATGACGAGCGGTTGGCCCAAAACTTCGCCTTGACCCGCCGGTCAAATAGCTACACCTTTAAGCTATCTTCTGCTGGAGGCTGCTGACATGAACGTCGCATTGGATCGCTCAAAGTTGATGTCGTCTGCGTTGCCGCCAATCCAGCCCGTGCCGTTGCGCACAGGTGCGGCGTTTCTGGCCGGCCTGAATGACGGGCGTGCGATTTACGTCGATGGCCAAAAGGTCGAGAACATCGCCACCCATCCTGCCTTCAAAGGCGCAGCCCTGGCTGCCGCCAATTTGTTCGACATAGCAGCCGACCCCGCCAATCGCGAGCGCATGACCTACACATCGCCCACCAGCGGCGGACCGGTTCTGCGCGCCTATCAAATTCCAAAAAGCCACGAAGATCTTCGCGCCAAGCGGCTGGCCTCCGAAATGTGGTCCGAATCGACGTTCGGATTGCTCGGGCGCACGCCAGACCATGTGTCGGGCTTCTTTGCAGGTTTCGCTGCCGTGCCGGGCGTCTTTGCCGAAGGCGGCGACGAATACGCGCGCAATGTGCTGGCCTTCTACGAGCATGCACGCGAAACGCATGCGTGGATTACCTATGCAATCGTACCGCCGCAGACGGATCGCTCAAAACCGGCAAACTTGCAGAGTGACCCTGCCCTGTATGCTGGTGTTGTGGGTGAAAAGGCGGGCGGGATCATTGTCTCTGGAGCCCAACAGCTCGCCTCCGCCGGTGTGTTTTCCGACTATGTTTACATCAGTTGTATCAAGCCGTTGAAGGCTGGCGAAGAAAATCAGGCCATCGGCGTGATTATTCCCGTCAACACCCCCGGACTGAAGCTGTATCCGCGGCGCCCGTTTGCAGCCCATGCAAGCAACACGTTTGATTACCCACTTACCAGCCGCTTTGATGAATCAGATTGCTTCGTGGTTCTCGAAGATTGCTTTGTGCCGTGGGAACATGTCTTCATTTACAAGAATACCGAAGTCTGCCGGAAGCAATGGTGGGACACGCCAAGCCATCTGTATGGCAACCTGCAGGCCCAGGCACGTTATGCCACCAAACTGCGTTTCCTCATGGGGCTCGCCCAGCGCATGAACGAGCTCACCGGCAATGCGGGGAACCCTGCCGTGCAAGTGCAGATGGGTGAGCTTGCAGCCCATGTCATGACAGTTGAGTCCATGCTTGAAGCGCAGGAGGTTCGCGCCAAGTTCGACGAAAATGGCGTGCTTTGGCCATGCCGCGCGACTCTCTACGCAGTCATGGCGCTGCAATCAGAGATGAACCCGAAGATGATCGAAATTGTGCGCGAATTGTCCGGCGCTGCCTTGATTTCGATGCCATCTTCGTTGGCTGATCTCGAAAGCCCCGTCACCGGGCCGGATATCGAGCGCTACATGGGATCCTCCCAAGCGGGTGCTCGCGAACGCATCGCCTTCATGCGGCTGGCATGGGATTTCATTGGCTCTGAATTTGCCAACCGTCACCATCAGTACGAAAAATTTTACGGCGGCGCGAACTTCATCGTCAAAACCAATATGTACAAGAATTACGATTTCGCCCGCAGCCTCGCCATGGTCGAAAAGGCGATGAACCTGCCCGACATTCCCTGAGCCTGGTTCACGTGGCGTGATTCACGTGGCGTGATTCACGTTGCGTGATTCACGTGGCTTGGGTTCCAGGATAAACAGGGAAGATGTCGATCTTGCAGAACGGCAAATATATTTTGCTGGTTCGAGGTGCGCGTACGCGACGCGTCCAAACACCATCATTGCATTCGCCTCTTGATTCACGTGGCTTAAATCCTGCACTCTCGATGGCAGGGTTATGCCTCTGCCGCTTGCTGCAGACCGGTGAACCACGGAGACGTGAGATCATGCCGAACGGAACCAAGCCTTTCCTCACAGCATCGCGCCGGCA
>CAIZGQ010000915.1 GCA_903932565.1 uncultured Hyphomicrobiales bacterium | reverse complement strand
TCTGATGGAGCGGCGTCCGGGTGTCGAATGGGCCCATTGCGCGCAGGACAACGCCGCGATGGTGCGCGACTTTGTGAAATGGGATGATCAGCCCGCTTCGCTTGGACATTTTGGCGAGTCCATGGTGCGCGGCTATCGCCTTGCCATGACGCCACCCCAGGCACCGGTTTTCATTACCGCAGACGGCGAGCTGCAGGAAATGATCATCGAGGCAGGCAAGGAGCCGCCACCACCGCCACGTCTCACCATTCCATCTGCACCCACGGGTGACGCCCAGTCGCTGACCGATGCTGCAAAATTGCTGGTTGGCGCAGAAACCCCCGTCATCATTGTTGATCGTCTCGTGCGCTCCGCCGAGGGCATGGCCAATCTCGTCATGTTGGCCGAATTGCTGCAGGCGCCGGTGATTGATCGCGCCGGGCGCATGAACATGCCCAACGATCACTATCTCTGCCAGACGTCGCAAGGCGGGCAATTGGTGCGCAACGCCGACGTGATCCTGGCGCTGGAGCCGTGGGATTTGTGGGGGTCGCTCAACGAATACAAGGATCGCATTCATCGCGAGGGCGCGCCCATTACCAAGGAGGGCGCAAAGATCATCAGCATTACAGCTGCTGAATATCTGATGAAGCCCAACATCCAGGACTTCCAGCGCTATGCGTCGGCAGATATCGCCATCGGCGGCGACGGCGAATCAAGCTTGCCAGGGTTGATCGACGCCGTGCGACGCGCAACCTCCGGCAACCCAACAAAGCTCGATGCCCGTGCGGCCAAATACAAAGGCGATTGGGCCAAGGGCCGCGCCCGCCTGCGCGATGCTGCAACCTATGCCTGGGACGCGAGCCCGATCAGCACCGCGCGCATGTGCATGGAGCTCTACTCAGCCGTGAAGGGCATGGATTGGGCGTTGGTCACGCAATCACAATTCCAGAATTCCTGGCCTGACAAGCTGTGGACTTTCAACAAGCACTATCAGCACATTGGTGGTTCGGGCGGTGCTGGTGTGGGCTACAGCGCACCTGCCGCACTTGGTGCAGCACTGGCGCACAAGGCAGAAGGTCGCCTGCCAATTGCGATTGTGGGTGACGGCGAGTTGATGTGCGCGCCCAGTACATTCTGGACGGCAGCCCATCACAAAATTCCCATCCTGATGTTGGTCCATAACAATCGCGCCTACCATCAGGAAGTGATGCATGTGCAGCGCATGGCCAATCGCCACGGTCGTGGCATCGATCGTATCAACATCGGCACGACGATGGACAATCCAAACATCGATTATGCGCAGCTTGCTGGCAGCATGGGTGTCTTTGGCATTGGCCCGGTGAGCGATCCCGCATTGTTGGGCCCCGCCATCGCGCGTGCGCTCGAGGTGGTGAAGCGCGGTGAGCCTGCCGTGATCGACGTTGTCAGTCAGCCGCGCTGAGGAGCAGATGATGAAGCCAGTTTGCAAAAGCCTTTTTCTGATGGCCTCCTTTTTGTGCGCAGCGTCGGCACTCGCAGCAGAAACGCCAAAACCGGCCGCTGCCACCGATGGGGATGCAGCGCGCGGCAAGGCTCTCTTCGTCAAGGATGGCTGCTACGAATGTCATGGCTATGTGGGGCAGGGAAATGTTGGGCTTCGCCTCGCACCAAACCCGCTGCCGTGGGAAGGCATTGCCGCTTACATCCGCAATCCGGCAGGCGAAATGCCGCCCTATGTGTCAAAGGTTGTCAGCGATCAGGATGTGCAGGATATCCATGCCTATCTTGCAACCATTTCAAAACCTACGGCTGCTGGGGATATCCCATTGCTGAGGCCCTGAGGCCTGCTAGAGGCCGCGCCTATTGCGCTGCCTCAAGCACATGCTCGGACTGCAGAATACGCTTGATCTCCGGCAGGCAGGAGCCGCAATTCGTGCCGGCTTTGACGCGCATGCCGACCTCAGCCGCCGTGCAAGCGCCATCTTCAATCGATTGAACGATCGCGCCACGGCGCACACCAAAGCAGGCACAGATCGCCGGGCCTGCGTCGGCTATGCCATTTGTTTGCTTGCCAGCGAGCACAAAGCGCCGCTGCTGGGCCGTCATTGTGTCTGCAAGCCACGCCTCCAGCAAAGGCTCCCAGCTTTGCGTGGAATTGACAGGTCCCAGAAAAAGTACCGCCAAAAGCCGACCATTTTCGACCCAGGACCGTCGAGATACGCCCCGCGCAGAATCTTCAAACGACATCGTTTCGAGTTTGCCAGGCCCGCTCTGGCTGACGTGTGCGGCAAGAAGCGCACACATCTGCTCTGCCTCTGCGTTGGTTTCCACGCGCGTTGCAAACCCGTCGGCAAGCGCCTGCCAGCTCCAGATGGAACCGGCATCCAGTCGAAGGCGCTTGCGCGACAGAACGAAACCAGCAAACTTTTTTTGAACAGGCGCAATGGAAACCGGTGTCGCTTTGGCATCCGGTTGGCCGGACCAGGGATCACAAATCGCATGGACTAGCGCACCGACGCGCGCGTTGGCGG
>CAIZGQ010000914.1 GCA_903932565.1 uncultured Hyphomicrobiales bacterium | reverse complement strand
TGGCTTGCTTTTGCAGGTGGCGTGCAACGGATCGGCCACGACGGCGAGGGTTTTGCGTTTGACAACGAGACGCCACGGCATGATGCGCTGCTCCAGCCGTTTCGACTGGCGCGGGATCTTGTAACAAATGCCGAATGGCTCGCGTTCATCGCAGACGGTGGCTACGCAAATTCAGCGCATTGGCTTGCCGATGGGTGGGCATGGGTGAAGCGCGACGGCATCTCCGCACCGCTCTATTATATGGAGCGCGATGGTGCGTGGATGGAAATGGGACTGGGCGGCGTGCAGCCCCTCGATCCTTCAGCCCCAGTGGCGCATATCTCCTATTTCGAAGCAGATGCGTTTGCGCGCTGGGCAGGGCGTCGTCTGCCAACAGAGTTCGAGTGGGAGTTCGCCGCCAATTTTTGTGACGCGAACACGCCGGACGCTCTTCTTGATCTGCATGGTTCGCGCTGGCAGTGGACGGCAAGCGCTTATCTTCCCTATCCGGGCTATCGCCCACCGTCCGGTGCGGTCGGCGAATACAACGGCAAGTTCATGGTGAGCCAGATGGTCTTGCGCGGCTCCTCCTGCATCACGCCCGAGGGTCACGCACGTTCCACGTATCGCAACTTCTTTTATCCCCACCAGCGCTGGCAATTCACCGGCCTGCGGCTTGCCGACGAGGCCATATGAACAATCTGACGCCAACATCCGGCTCGGCCTTTGCCGCGCATCGCGCATCTCCATTTGATGCTGCGTTCGCCCAAGACGTTTTGACGGGGCTTTCGCACGCACACAAAAGTCTGCCGTGCCGGTGGTTCTACGACGCGCGCGGCAGCGAGCTTTTTGAAGCCATCACTGAACTCGACGAATATTATCCGACCCGCACCGAGGCGGATATTTTGCAGGCACGCGGCGCGCAGATGGCGGCGCGCACGTCGCCTGGCTCCGTCCTGGTGGAGTTTGGTTCGGGCTCCAGCCGCAAGACCGAGCTTGTGATCGAGGCTCTGCCGGCACTTGCCGCCTATATCCCCATCGATGTTTCAATTGATGCGCTGGCAGATGCAAAGATGCGGCTTGCGCGCCGTTTCCCGAGCCTTCGCGTTCTGCCGGTTGTCGGTGATTTTCTGACCCCGTTGGAACTGCCGATCGAGCTGGAGAACGCACCGCGCCTTGGCTTTTTCCCCGGTTCCACCATCGGCAATTTCACGCCGCCGGCCGCGCGCAACCTCCTCAACGACATGGGGCATTTGCTGCGCGGGTCGTCGGCTTCGGGGCCCTCGCCGCGCCTGATCATCGGCATCGATCTGCAGAAAGAGCTGTCGCGATTGATCCCTGCTTATGATGATGCCAAGGGCGTGACAGCGGCCTTCAATCTCAACTTGTTGGCCCGCATGAACCGCGAGCTGAGCGCTGATTTTGATTTGGCACATTTTGCCCACGAGGCCGTGTGGAACGCAGCCGAGGGCCGCGTCGAGATGCACCTTGTCAGCACCGCGGCGCAATCCGTCGTCGTTGCCGGGCAGCAATTTGCCTTTGCGGATGGCGAGCGAATTCACACAGAGAACTCCTACAAGTACACGCTGACTGGCTTCCACAAGCTGGCGCAATCTGCCGGTTGGCAGGTCTTGGATAGCTGGACCGATGCTGACAGCCTGTTCAGCGTTCACGATCTTGTCTTTACGGGTTAGGCCGCGCCGTTCGCGCCCGGCGCTTGCCCTGCAGATCGGCCCCCGTTTGCGGATCGGCAGGCCGTGAGCGCATGGCATACTGGCGCTCCGGCCTTGTTTGCGCAGGCGCATCCCCTTAAAATCAAGCGCAATGGGGCGTAACGATAACCCGCTGTTGCGCCGCCTTCCTGACCGATGATCTGGAATTGCACATCGACCCTGCACCGATCAGGGCCGCTCGCGTGCAATCCGCAGAACCTGGAAAGACATGATGACTGCTTCTGCCACCGCTGCCGCCAGCGCATCTCCTGCTCCCTCCAAACTTGTTTCCGGTGCCACGGGCGATTGGGAAATTGTGGTGGGGATGGAAATCCACGCGCAGGTGAATTCCAACTCAAAACTCTTTTCAGGTGCATCGACGGAGTTTGGTGCCGAGCCCAACAGCCACGTCTCGCTGGTGGATGCGGCAATGCCCGGCATGTTGCCGGTCATCAACGAAGAGTGCGTCAAGCAGGCCGTGCGAACCGGCCTTGGTCTAAAGGCGCAGATCCACCATCGCTCGGTCTTTGATCGCAAGAACTACTTTTATCCCGACCTGCCGCAGGGGTATCAGATCTCGCAGTTCAAGAATCCCATCGTTGGCGAAGGCGAAGTTTTTGTCGACATGACGCCGACAGAGCAGATCCGCGTCGGCATTGAGCGCCTGCATCTGGAACAGGACGCCGGCAAGTCGATCCATGATCTCTCGCCGACATCGAGCTACGTTGATCTCAACCGGTCCGGTGTCGCGCTGATGGAGATTGTCTCCAAGCCGGACATTCGCTCGGCCGACGAGGCGAAAGCCTATGTGACCAAGTTGCGCACGATCCTGCGTTACCTTGGCACCTGCGATGGCGACATGGAAAAGGGCAACCTGCGCGCCGACGTCAATGTGTCTGTGCGCCGTCCCGGAGCACCGCTGGGCACGCGCTGCGAAATCAAGAACGTCAATTCGATCCGCTTCATCGGCCAGGCCGTCGATATCGAAGCACGTCGGCAGATCGGCATCATCGAGGACGGTGGCGTGATCTCGCAGGAAACCCGCTTGTTTGATCCCAGCCGCGGCGAAACCCGTTCCATGCGCTCCAAGGAAGAAGCGCATGATTATCGCTACTTCCCCGATCCTGATCTGCTGCCGCTCGAGTTCGATCAGGCGTTTGTGGATGAGCTTGCGAGCCACTTGCCCGAGCTTCCCGATGAGAAGAAGGCGCGCTTCATGCGCGACTATGGGTTGCCGGCTTACGACGCCAGCGTGCTCGTCCTTGAGCGCGAGTCTGCGGATTTCTACGAAGAGGTTGTCAACGATCCCGCCGGCGTGAAGCGCGACGCAAAGGCAGCTGCAAACTGGGTGATCAACGAACTGTTCGGCCGCTTGAATAAAGAGGGCAAGGACATCACCTCGTCGCCGGTCAACGCGGTTCAGCTCGGCGCCATCGTCGACCTGATCAGCGAGAACGTCATCTCGGGCAAGATCGCCAAGGATCTTTTTGAGATTGTCTGGTTGGAAGGTGGCGACCCGCGCGCGCTGGTCGAGAGCCGTGGCATGAAGCAGGTGACCGACACCGGCGCTATCGAGGCGGCGGTTGACGCGATCATTGCGGCCAATCCCGACAAGGTTGCGCAAGCACAGGCCAAGCCGACAATGCTTGGATGGTTTGTCGGCCAAGTGATGAAACAGACCGGTGGCAAAGCCAATCCGCAGGCCGTCAACGACGTGTTGAAGAGCAAACTCGGCATCTGATTTCGCGTGATCAGCAAGCCAACCGCAAGTGATTCGCGCGATTTTGTTCAAAATGTCATCGCGCTGCGCAAGATGCAGCGCGATTTTTTTTGTTTTTTTGAAGCTATGAACAATTATTTTTGCGAGCGCTCAGACATCGTTTGACAAGGTTTCCAGCGTCGGGCAGCGCAGAACAAATCACGCGATACTGCATTGCAAAACGCCTGGCGCATGACACGTTTTCGTTTGCTGCGCGATGTCCGTGCAAGGCGATGCAAAGCTGACCTGACGTTTGGTGCTGTGCGCGGACGTGCGCGTGGCACGCTTTCAGAAGATGCATTGAAAACAGCATTTTAGAATTTGACGTGGGGCTTGCACGTCCACCGCGCGGGGCGCGTCGCGCGCAACCCGGTAACAGTTTCGCGATGGTCCACGCGTGATTTTACGATGTCATTCCAACGATGTTGACGCGAACTTTCCTGTCGCAAACAGGCGTGCGCTCGTGTCGTTTCAAACAACAAAAAAAGCATTTCAAAAAGACGCCGACACCTTGACGCGCGAACGACTTACGCGAAGACGCGACGCGAAGCACTTGACCGTATGATTAACCGCATTACGCTAAACGAGCCTAACGTCGGCATTCACTC
>CAIZGQ010000913.1 GCA_903932565.1 uncultured Hyphomicrobiales bacterium | reverse complement strand
CATGGACGGTGCCTCAAAATTTGTTCGTGGCGACGCGATCGCCGGCCTGATCATTCTTGCGGTGAATGTGCTGGGCGGCATCATCATCGGCGTCACCCGCCATAAAATGTCACTTGGTGCAGCAGCTGACGTCTACACGAAGTTGTCGGTTGGTGACGGCCTCGTCTCGCAAATTCCAGCCCTGATTGTGTCCCTTGCCGCAGGCCTCCTTGTGTCAAAGGGTGGCACGAAGGGGTCAGCTGAAGCCGCCGTGCTAAGCCAGCTTGGGCTTTATCCGCGCGCCCTGATGTCTGCGGCAGCACTGCTGGGCGTTCTTGGCCTTATTCCTGGCTTGCCGCTTTGGCCATTTGCAAGCTTGTCGGCGTTGCTGGCGCTCATTGCGTACACCATTCCCCGCAAGAAGGCAGAAGCGTTGGCGCGTGATGTGCAGGACGCGCAATATGCTGAGAATGCCAAGCCGCGTGATGCACAGGAGAGTGTGCGCGATGAACTGAAAAATCATCGCGTCGAACTCGTCATGGGCAAGCAACTTGCGGCCAAGCTGTCCAACGCCTTGCCGGAATTGGCGCAGCGCAGTGGACGCATGCGTTTGAAGTTCGCGCGTCAATACGGGCTCATTGTGCCGGAAATTCGTGTGTCCGACAGTCTGGATGTTGCCGCAAAAGGCTACGAAATCCGCGTTCATGGGACCACCGTTGCACAGGCTGTTCTCAAAGTGGGCGATCTGCTGGTCGTGCTGGGTGACCGCAAGAGCGTTGATCTGCCCGGTGAAGAGACCCGCGAGCCGGCCTTTGGCATGCAGGCACTCTGGGTGCCCGAGGCATCCGCATCTGAATTGCGCCGGCGTGGATTGGAAGGCGTCGATAATCTTTCCGTCATGCTAACGCATCTCAGTGAAGTCATCCGCAGTCATCTCGCGCAACTCCTGTCCTATAGAGACATGCGCATGCTCATGGAGCGTCTGGAGCCTGAATACAGAAAGTTGCTGGAAGAAACTTGCCCGGCGCATCTGTCCTATTCCGGTATGCAGTCGGTTCTAAAATTGCTGTTGGCTGAGCGCGTATCGATTCGCAACCTCGATCTTGTGCTCGAGGCCGTGGCTGAAATTGCGCCGCACGCGCGTCGCGCGGAGCAAATCTGCGAGCATGTTCGCATTCGCCTTGCCTCGCAGATTTGTGGAGATCTCAGCCAGAATGGCGTGCTCAACGTGCTGCGCCTTGGAAGCCGTTGGGACCTTGCGTTTCAGCAAGCCATTCGGCGCGATGCGAAAGGTGAAGTCACGGAATTTGATATGGAGCCTGCGCTGGTTGAACGGTTTAGCGAAGAGGCAGCGCCCGTCATTCGGCAAAACATGGACAGTGGCTACGAATTTGTTCTGCTGACGACGCCGGATGCGCGCACGTTTGTGCGCATGATCATCGAACGTAGTTTCGCGACATTGCCCGTTCTGTCCCATCTTGAAATTGCACGCGGGGTGCAAATCAAGGCCCTGGGCACAATCTCTTGAACACGGCTCTAGCCACAGAGGTTGTTGCGGCATTCTTGATTTTCTGCCGCGTGGGAAGTTGCTTCATGCTGCTTCCGGGTTTTTCCAGTGCGCGCGTGCCGATTTTCGTTCGCCTTTATTTGGCGGGGTCCATTTCCATCGCGCTTTATCCGATTCTGCAGGCGGGGGCCAAGGCCGCGGTGCCTGCAGCCGGCGGCGCGTCATTGGTGGGCATCGTCATGGGCGAAATGAGCATCGGCTTCATCCTGGCAGCTGTCGTCCGCGCAATTTACATGGCGCTTGAAACCCTGGTCACGGCAGCCTCCTTTGCAGTGGGGCTCACCTCTGTCTTTGCGCCCGTGGAAGCGGACGAAAGTCTCCCATCGATCGCAACCATGATTGTTCTGGTCGCCACGGCATTGATGTTTACAACCGATCTGCACCTTGAGCTTATCCGCGGCCTTGCGGATTCGTATCACGTGCTGCCCGTCGGCTCTTTGATTGATCCGCGCGTGGGCTTGAGCCGTTTCCTGAACGCACTCGCAGACGGGTTCTCATTGTGCCTGCGCATTGCGGCTGCGCCCTTGGTGTTTGCGTTTCTTGCAAATGTCGCGGCCGGCTGCCTGAACCGGCTCGCACCACAGGTTCAAGCCTATTTCCTGGCTGCACCGGTCGTGATCATTGGTGGGTTGTTGCTGATGTACACCACATTGACGGAGACCATGAACGTCTTTGAATCAAGTCTTGCGGCGAAGATATTCAAGTGGTGACAGTCGCCGATCGAGCCCGACGTGGCCGCAAGACAGTCCACCTGCAGGACATTCTCTTGAAGATTGCACAAGCAAAGCTGGTGAAGCTTCAGCACGAGGAGCGCCTTGCGCTCGAAGGACGCGTG
>CAIZGQ010000912.1 GCA_903932565.1 uncultured Hyphomicrobiales bacterium | reverse complement strand
GGCTTGCAGATGCTGCTTTGGAGGAAATCGAGGATGGCCCGGCTCTCCTCGTTGGCTCGCAGTTCAAGGCCGACTACATCCGTGCGAACTACGGTGCTGAGCTGCTTCGCGCAGCTGCTGCCTGTGAACTCGCAAAGCCGCTGACGATCACGTCGCGCAAGCGTAACTCTCGTTAAAGCCAACTACCCAGGAAAGCAGGCTATGGAAGACTTCCAAACCGCGAGCACGGTAGAAGCGCTTTACAACCGCTCCATCGACGTCGTGTTAAAACTCCGTGCCCGAGGTGATGTAACCGAGGAGGGATCGGAAGAAGTGAGCCGCCGCTCGCCGCGCTTCTCAATCACACGCACGGCGGAGCTTGTTGGACGGACAGGAGCTGCGATTCGCGATGCAGAGAAAGATGGCCGCTTGCCAAATGTGGCTCGGACTCAGTCGGGGCGGCGCATCGGTTATACGTTGGCAGAAGTCAACGCGATGCGTGCGGTATTCGGCACGCAACCTTGGCGCGCTCCCTCTGATCCGCTTTCGATCATCGCAGTCCAGAATTTCAAAGGCGGTGTTGGCAAATCGACCGTCTCGGTTCACTTGGCGCAGTATCTTGCGACGCAAGGCTATCGAGTTTGCTTGATCGATTGCGATAGCCAAGGCTCATCAACGATGATGATGGGCTATGTGCCCGACCTTGATATCAGCGAGGAGGACACACTTTACCCGTTCATCCGCAACACCGAGATGACCAGTCTGTCCTACGCCGTTCGGGAAACCCACTGGGATGGGCTTTGGCTGATCCCGGCAAACCTGCGTCTGTATTCGGCAGAATATGAACTGGCGGCACAGATCGCCCGTAGCGATCACATGCTTCTCAATCGGCTGTCGCAGGGTATTGCCTCGATTGCTGAGCATTTCGATGTCATCATCCTCGATCCGCCGCCAGCGCTCGGAACGATCTCATTGTCGGTTATGCGCGCAGCAAACGCGCTGCTGATTCCCGTGCCGCCGACCGTTGTGGATTTCACGTCGACGACAAGCTTTCTTGCTATGCTTTACGAAAGCATCGGCGTTTTGGAAGAGCGCGATCTGCCGATAAATCTGCGTTGGATTCGTTTCCTTGCGACACGCGCTGACGAACAGAAGTCCATGCAGCGCGAGCTTCTGCAGATCATGCGCAACCTGTTTGGCGAAAATATGCTTCGCGCTGTCCTGCGTGATAGCGCCGAAATCGACAACGCCTCTGCGCGGATGATGTCGGTTTATGAGCTCGAACAGCCTGTGACCTCGCGTGAAACCTATCAGCGCTGCCTTACTTATCTCAATGCGGTGAATGCAGAGATTGAAACACAGTTTCGGCTGACTTGGCCTAGCCATGCGGAGCGGTTACGGGCGGAAGGGGTGCTGTGATTTTGGAGTTGCAGGTCTGCAACTTTGCTGGAGTGCGTTGAAACTAAACCGAATTTGACTGATCCGGCGAGTTTTGGTCCGAAGTCAGAGTAGGGCAGGGGGCTTTAGCCCTCGGCGACAAAATTCCGAGTTGCAGGTCTGCAACTTTCGGCGAAGGTATTGAGAAGCAATGGAAAACGGACATGGCTTTAGGAAATAAAGGCTTCGCAAGCTTGGTGACGGGTGGCAGTGAGCCTGCTGTTGAAGCGCGTCGGCCACCTAAGTCGGGGTTTCTCGGTGCGAGGGATAATCGTCTCGCTGAGTTGGCGACTGGCGGCCTAACAACTCGTTTGCATGAAGCGGTAGATCCTGCGATTTGCCGAATTTGGTCCGGCCATAACCGCGACTATCCATCTCTCAATGAAGATATCTGCTCTGACCTAATTTCCAGTCTGCGTGGACAGGGGCGGCAGGAAGTCCCGGCGATTGTTCGGCGCGTCACCGATCATCCGACCTATCGTTTTGAGGTGATCTGTGGTGCGCGTCGCCATTGGAGCGTGTCCTGGTTGCGAGCGCATGACTATCCAGATTTCAAATTCGTCGTCGAACCGCGCGAGTTAACGGACGAAGAGGCATTCAGAATTGCTGACCTCGAAAACCGCTCACGCAAAGATCTGTCAGATCACGAGCGCGCTGTAGATTATGCGCGTGCAGTGGAGCGCTATTACGAGGGCAATCAGCAGCGCATGGCGGATCGCTTACAGGTGACGAAGAGCTGGTTGAGCCGCTATCTTGACCTTGCTCGGCTGCCTTCTGAGGTCTTGTCCTGCTTTTCATCTC
>CAIZGQ010000911.1 GCA_903932565.1 uncultured Hyphomicrobiales bacterium | reverse complement strand
TTTTACAGCCTGACGACGATCCGCCAACCGGTCATCGACATGGCGACGGTGGTGATTGAAACGATGGGCCTTGGCGACGCGAGAATCTTTAAATCTGTTCCAGCCAAAGAGCTGATTCCAGGCACGCTCATAACACGATCGTCCACGCGAACCTGTGGCATTGCTGCGCGCCCCGGGGCCAGGCGAACTGGGTGCGACGCCAAGGTCAGCGCTACGCATAAAGAACCTTGCAACTGTTCCGCGATGTCCATCTCAACAAAATTTTGACAGGTTCGCGGTGGACCTCGCGTGGTCCTTATTCTCTTTGCCAGACACTCAGGGGATCGTGAACAATTCCTCGATGCTGCGCGCCTTCGAGGTCAGACCTTGTTCGTGTGTGTAGCGGATTGCAGTTTCGATATTTCGTCGGTTCGTCGTCGTGAAGCCGTAAGGCCATGGGTCAGGCCCCAGAAGCGCCTGCTCCTCCTCCCATTGCGCACCAAACCACGCAAGGTTCGCGACGCGCGTATTGGAAAAGTGCTTATAGGCCATTTGCTTTGATGTTTCGAATGCGTCCAGGAGGCTCTTGGCAATCCATGGCTCGCGCTGCATCAATTCGGTCGGAATGGCCGTCACATGCATAATCGGAAAGAGGCCGGTCTCTTGATAATAGGCGCGCTCGCGCGCCACATAATCTGGATAAAGCCTTGCAATCCTGGGATCCCCTTTCAGAAGCGGCTGCGGCGTCATCGGCGCGGAGACCGCATCAACTTCGCCATTTAGCAACAGATCCACAACATTCTCACCTCTGGGTGCGCGGGTGATATTCCAATCGGGGTTGAAGGGAAAAGACATGTCTTCATCGCGATCCAGAACCCATTGCACGGATTTGTGTGGCAGCTCGCCAGCATCCTGCAAAATTCCATGAATCCAAACGTTGCTGGCTGGCTGCATGGTCGAACTGCCAATGCGCTTGCCAACGAGATCCGAGGCTTTCGTGATACCAGACTTCGGATTGACAAAAATATTGCCGTGCCGGAACTTGCGAAACAGAAAAAGCGGAATGGCCGTAATCGGCACACCGCGATCTCGGGCAATCAGATAGGTGCTGACGTTTAACTCGCAAACGTCAAAGGCAAGATCTCGAACCATCGCGCCGTGACGGACCGGGTTTGTCATCTCGGGCTGGAACAAAAGCTCGATGCCATCAGGCTCAATCTCTTTGTGCTCGAGCGCGCGGACAGATTCAAACGGATCGCAAGCAATTTTAAGTTTCAGCTTTGCCATATGGCCTCTCAAACAAATGTAAACTGGCGCAGCTGTGGCGCGGCGCCAAAATATGCACGCCGGAATGTTTCTTCATCGGGAAAGTCGCGTGTGGGGAATTGCCGGTAGACATATCCAAGCTGCAGCTCCTTCACATCAAACGGATACGGATCCAGTGCAATCCGATCCCCGGGCAAAGGCACCATCTTGATTTCAACACCTTGCGTTCCATCGCCGTCATAAGAATTCGGAACGAGGGCAAAGGTCTCTTCACGCGGATCACGAAGGCACAATGCCAGAGACATCAGGTCCCAAAATTGCAGCATCTGATAATCGACCGCAAACTGTTGCGGCGAGAAGCGCGCAAGGGCCACCTGCTGCTTGACTTCGTAGCGCGCTACAAATTCATCCAGCATCGGATCGTTGCGCAAGCGCGAAACGGAAACCGGCTGCTGCACGGCGCCATATCGGCTGCGATAAAGCCCAGTCCGGTGGCGATTGATCAAAAGCCCACTGTAAGCATCGATCTCCGTCAGCCAGTCGATCGCCCAGCCATAAGCCTCATAAGTCTGCGGTGAACTTTTGGTCTGAAAAAAAGCAGGCGTGGATTTTGTCAGCGGATCATATTCGGGCTGTGCTTCATATCTAAGCCAGCCATGATCATGATGTGCAGCCGCCCGGATTGACGCTTCCCGATCCTTGGGCAAACAAAAAAGCTCGTTTCCCCAATGGGCTGCAAAATGGCCGGAAAGCTTGGCATGATCTGTCTGATTGATCAGAATGAGAGAGCCGTCGTCGGGCGTCCTGACAATCATGGCATCACTCGTTCATTTGAAGCTTTGGTTTAAAGGCGTGTCTCGCCCCGGTAAAGTCTAACTCAACCCAAGCAACTTGAAAGATGACGGAGCCTTGGGCCGCCGTCAATCGCTGAAGGTTGCGCCACGAGTCTCCCGCTTTAAAGGCAAAATATCGAAAATGTCGCCTACGGCGAAGGCGTCGCCAATAAATGACGCATAAGGCGCTCAGCAAAAGTGCAGGCTCTGGCATGGGCATTGCCTGCATCATAGCCGAGGGATCAACATGCTTTCACGTGTCTCGGAAAACTCGGCATCCATCGGCAGCCTTCAAGCGTTCGCCGCCGGCGCACGCCCACCCATGATCAGCGCCCGGAACCTGACGCAGATCTATCATCCAAAATCCTCAAACCCGGTAACGGCCCTTGAGAATGTCAATTTTGATATCGAGCAAGGGCAGCTCGTCTCAATTGTCGGCCCCAGTGGTTGTGGCAAGTCAACCTTGCTGCGCATTCTTGCGGGCCTGAACGATCCCACGAGCGGCTCGATCGGAATTCAGGGCAAGCCATTGCACGGCCCGGACTCCAAAGTGGCCGTGGTCTTCCAGCAGCCCATTCTGCTCCCCTGGCGGACAATCATCGAAAATGTGCTTTTACCGCTGGAGTTCCGTAAGGAGGATCTTGGCTCCTATCGGAAGCGTGCGCTTGACCTCCTTGTCGGCGTCGGCTTGGGCGGTTACGAAAACCGCTACCCTTACGAATTGTCAGGCGGCATGCAGCAGCGCGCAGCCATCGTCCGGGCGCTGATCCAGGATCCGGAGATCCTGTTGATGGATGAACCGTTCGGTGCGCTCGACGCGATGACGCGCGAGCAGATGAATCTGGATGTCCTGAAAATCTGGCAAGACAATCCCAAGACCATCATCTTCGTGACGCATTCGATTTCCGAAGCCGTATTCCTGTCCCAGCGCGTCTTTGTGATGAGCCCACGGCCGGGTCGTCTCATCGAGACGATGGATATCAACCTGCCCTTCCCGCGCACGCTCGACATCATCAACACGGACAGCTTCGGCCTTTATGCCACGCGCATCCGCAAGCTTCTTCAAGCCATTGGGGACGTTTCATCGTGACAATGCTTTTGTCGTCCAAACTGCTGTCGTCCAATCAAAGCGCAACGCCAGCTAGTGCCGCCGGACCGACCCCATCAGCAGTGCGTGTCTGGACGTTTTTAAAGCGCTATCCGGAGCGTACGTTCACACCAGCCCTGGTCGCAAGTCTCCTGGGAGCCTGGTGGATAGCCACGCATTATTTCCGTGTCCCGGAATTCATTCTGCCCAAGCCCGAACTCGTTTGGATCGAACTCGTCGCCGGGCTGTCACACCCGCTGACCGATGCAGGTGGCTTCTGGTATCATTCCGGCATCACGATTTATGAATCGCTTGCTGGCCTCGTACTTGGCTCCGTCACTGGAGGACTTCTTGGCTTCAGCCTTGGCGCATCCCGCACACTGGAGCGCACCTTCTATCCTTTTATCATTGCGTTCCAGGCCCTGCCAAAAGTTGCGCTCGCTCCGCTGCTGGTGATCTGGTTTGGCCTTGGATACGACGGCAAAATCTACATCACCGCCATCATCACCTTTTTCCCGGTGCTCGTGAGCGCCATTGCGGGAACCCATGCGGTCGATCCCGACCGGCTTGATTTGGCGAAATCCTGCAATGCAAGCCAGATCCAGATCCTGCATAAAATTGTCATCCCGTCTGCCTTGCCCTTTTTGTTCGCTGGACTGAATGTGGCCTCTGCTCTTGCGGTTCTTGGCGCGATCGTAGGCGAGTTTGTGGGCGCGCGCGCCGGGCTTGGCATGCTCTTGATCCAATATGATCAGGCCATGCAGATTGCGCCTTTGTTTGCCGTTCTTTTGCTGCTCGGGCTGATCGGCTTTTACATCAACTATGTGGTGCGGTTGGCCGAGCAAAAATATTGC
>CAIZGQ010000910.1 GCA_903932565.1 uncultured Hyphomicrobiales bacterium | reverse complement strand
TTTCAAGCGTGGCGAGCACGGCATCCAGCGAGGTCAAGACACGCGCCTCGCTGCGCCCCAACGACGACAGTCCAAGCGCCGCAAGGGCATCCTGGATCGGGCCCAGATCGTGGTGGCGAACGGCGATGTAATGGGCGAGATTTTCAGTGGCCGGCACGAAACTCTTGTCAGTGACGGACGGAAGCCAGCTTGCCAGCGGACGCTCGCTCTCCTGCAGAATTTGCGCGCGCAGCGCAATCAGCTGCGAAAGCAGGCTCTCAAATTCGGGATGTGCGCTCGGCATGATCAAACCTGACGTCGAGAAAAGTCCATGCACGCCAAAAGCGATGGAACGCGCGTGTCCTTTATGTGACAAGGCGGCGACCGACTCTCAAATTATGACTTGGGTGCGGGGACTATTTGAGTGAGGGGCACGCATAGTCCTGCGGGGTCCGCCTGGCGTTGATATCCATCAAGCCGATTCAGGGCTTTTCCTTCAGCGCATCCAGCACGCGCGCGCGGGCTGCGGCTGCCGTGATGAAGGCGGCATGGCTCCAAGCCAAATCTCTCACAGAGCGCGGCGCGCCCGTCACGCGATCCAATTGTTCGGGCAGTCGTCCGCCCTGTGGCATCAGCCGCTGAAGGCCGCCCAAAATCTGATCGCCATGGTTGAAAAAAGCCAAGGCCAGTGGCCGCCGCTCGATGCGACCCGTTGGCAGCAGAATGCCCTCCGACAAGCCGTCCGAAGCGCCCAGAATGCGCGTCAGAAAGGGGATGTTGTCAGCATCGCACGGCAGGTCCGCGCCATGCGCGATCCGCAAGGCCGCAGCGTATGACACTTGTGCCGCCGCCAACGTCGTCATGAGCATGATCCCGCCGCCGTAATAGCCATCGCCCTCAAACCGGCCGAGCAACGGCCCCTTGGGCGCAATACGCGTGTTGACGGGAAACGCATGCTCGAACAGCAACTCCAGCCGATGGAGGGTGGCGTGAACGCGCGGATCAATCGCGCTATGACGACCGGCCTGCAGCCCCGCGTTGCAGACGGCGAGAATGACCGCCGCATCAAGATCGCGCGTTGGTGCGGGCACTTTGCTGACATGGGCGTGGCTGCGGATCGAGGCCGCATAATAACCAATGTGCGCCACCCCCTTTTGGCTGCCCTGCCCTGTCCAATGGTGGTCGGCCAGCGGAATAAGTTCTGCCGCGGCTTGTGCAAAGTTCGCGGCTTCGTCCGCATGGTCTTGCCCGCGTCCTTGCCGTCGCATCAGCTCGGCACCGCGCACCAGCGCTGACAAGGTCACCACGCGGGTATGGTAGTGATGGCCAAAGCGCTCTTCCCAGAGGTCAAAGCACGGCTCATCGCGATGCCGGAAGATCACGCCCAGATCATGGGTCAAGAGCCGCATGGCATCGCCGCCTGCTGTTTTGTCCAAATCGGGCATGCGCGCCAGAATGCGCATCAGCGTCAGCGCACGCAGCGCCGGGCCATCAAACTGCGGCGATGACCATTTGAGAAGATCAAGTGTCCCATCCGGATTGAAACGGGCTTCGCCGGTCACCCGATCGCCCACCAGCGTCATCATCTCCTCTGGCCCGCGCAGATACATCTGCAAAGCTGGCATATCTGTTTTTCCCAGCTCGTGCCGGGCGACGACGTCAACGCCGGTGAGCTCCGTCAGGCGCAGGCTGAAGCGGACAAAGTCCACAAAGACATCTGCCCCGACCTCGACCCAGCCGCGCGCATCGGCGTCATTGAGGGCGCCGATGACGATCGCCGAGTCGCGCGCCCAGTGGTAAAAATAATCCGGCCGGTCTGCGCTGTCCGTGATGGGCGAAGCCACGACAGAGCCACGCACGGGCGTCATCGTCTCGTTGAAGTCAGGCCGTGCCCGCGTGAGGCCCGTGGCTGAGATGCAGGCCTGCATGGCCGGGATCGCAATGCGCAGTTCGGCTTCAATCCAATGGTCGAGGGCGGCGTTGATGGCCTGATCTTGCGGATCACTCATGATGACCCGAGCCTATACCAGATCAGGCGCGGTGCCATGACGGGGATTGCACTTGAAGGCAGGCCATAAGGGCGCACCCACACCCTATGGTCACAAACGCTTCGGACCCGGGTTCTCACTGTGGCGCAACAGCGTGATGGAAACCACCATCACCAGAATGAGCCCAGCCAGAATGCTGAGCTCCATCATCGTGGAGGAGAAAACGGCTGCTGGCTCCGCATTCATTTTGTTGATGTGATTTTCCTGCGAGGATTCCAGCGT
>CAIZGQ010000909.1 GCA_903932565.1 uncultured Hyphomicrobiales bacterium | reverse complement strand
CTGGTTATCGAGGCCGCCACCGGCACCCCCTACGCCACCCTCGTCGCCCAAAAAATCCTGAAGCCCCTCAACCTGAACAACACCGGCCCTGACTCTCCCGCCCCCGGCAAAAAACTCTGCCTGGGCTACAGTGATCCCATCGAGGGCACCTTCTCCCAAGGGAGAAGGTTAGCTGCAATTTCAGACGACCCTCTCCCACCGAACCCGGCCCTAGCCGGGGTTCGGCATTCCAAATGCACAAGTCGGGTAGACCCGACTTGTGATGAGAGGGTGGCGCGTTTCGCGCCGGGTGAGGGTTACACCCCGCCCCTCAAATCCGACCGGCGTGCTGGGCGCGTGTGAGCATCTGGGGCACGGCATCCTGCCCCTCGCAAAATTGCGTCATCAGGTCGGCGTAGACGTCACTCTCTAAGGAAGTGGGCACTTCGGCAAGATGAAGCATCACCCGCACCCATTCGCCAAACACTGCCATGAAGAGGGTTTCCGGAATATCCAGCAAGGCGCAGGATTGCTCGATCTGGCGGCGCAGTTGCGACTGAAAACGCGGATGATCTGTCAAAGGGATGGCAGCGGGATCGGCGTTATCATTGTCGTGTGGGGGCTGAGGGTTGTCATCGATCATCGATCACCTTGTTGTGCGACGCGCCCCACAAGACCGAACGAGAAGACGACGAGTTGAAACTCGGCGACGGCGGATTTCGGCATTGCCCTGATGGTTTGTCGAGCATGACAGGACCCCCTGGCAATCCGGGGTTCTACTCTGGTGACGTCCGGCCGCAGCCAGCCCCTCCGGCCCCCAAACAAAAAAGCCGCCCCGAAGGGCGGCTTTTGAAATTTGCAGCAGTTGCTGAAAGCTTAGCGCTTCGAGAACTGGAAGGACCGGCGGGCTTTCCGCTTGCCGTACTTCTTACGCTCGACGACACGCGAATCGCGGGTCAGAAGACCTTCGCGCTTCAGCACGCCACGCAATTCCGGCTCGAATGCCGTGAGTGCCTTAGCAAGACCGTGACGCACCGCGCCAGCCTGACCGGAAAGGCCGCCACCAGCCACTGTGACCATCAGGTCATACTGGCCCTTGCGCTTGGCGATCTCGAGCGGCTGCGACAAGATCATACGCAGCACCGGGCGGGCGAAGTACACTTCAACCGTGCGGGTGTTGACGACGATCTTGCCGGTGCCCGGCTTGATCCAGACACGGGCGACCGCGTTCTTGCGCTTGCCGGTGGCATAGGCACGACCCTGCTTGTCGAGCTTCTGCACGTAAACCGGACGCGCCGGCTCGGACGAGTCCATGCCGTCCTTGAGGTCGGCGAGGGAGGAGAGTGTCTCAGCCATGATCAGGCAGCCCTCGAGTTCTTGCGGTTCAGGGAAGCGATTTCAACCGGGGTCGGCTGCTGGGCTTCATGCGGATGGGCGGGGCCCTTGTAGACGCGCAGGTTGCCGAACTGCTGGCGACCCAACGGACCACGGGGAAGCATGCGCTCCACAGCCTTCTCAACGATCCGCTCCGGGAAGCGACCTTCGAGAATGAACTTGGCGGAACGCTCCTTGATGCCACCGATGAAACCGGTGTGATGGTAGTACATCTTGTTGTCGCGCTTCTTGCCGGTCAGAACGACCTTTTCCGCGTTGATGATGATGACATTGTCACCGTCATCGACGTGAGGCGTGAATGAAGCCTTGTGCTTGCCGCGAAGCCGCATGGCAACGAGAGTAGCGAGGCGGCCAACGACGAGCCCGGAGGCGTCGATGACAACCCACTTCTTCTCGACGTCTGCTGACTTGACCGAAGTCGTCTTGCCGAACATGGGAGAATTCCGTGGTTGATCGCGCCGAACAGATCCGACGCGGGATGAGGCTGTATAGATTTGGGGATCGCGGGCGTCAATAGGAATTCTGTTGAGGTTTCTAAAGAAAATGAAATGATTTGAGCAGGTTATGATTTATGGTATTCAGATACCGTAATTATTTAGCCTTCCCTCATCCGCCCCGCGCTGCGGGGCACCTTCTCCTGAGGGAGAGGGAAGAGGCGCTAACTGGATTACAGCACCCCTCTCCTGAGGGAGAGGGTGGCGCGGGGACCGCGCCGGGTGAGGGTCACGATATCGCAAACTCCGGCCATGACCCTCATCCGCCCTGCTCCGCAGAGCACCTTCTCCGAAGGGAGAAGGTTTCACGGCCGCGACAGACCCCGCTCACGCCTTCTTCAAAAACTCAGTCCGCAGGACAAGGCCCTTCACCTTGTCGGCGTTGCACTCAATCTCATCCGGGTCGCCCGTCAGCCGGATGTTCTTGACCAGCGTCCCGCGCTTCAGCGTCACCGACGTGCCCTTGACCTTCAGGTCCTTGATCAGCGTCACAGAATCGCCATCCGCCAAAATAGTGCCGTTACTGTCGCGTGTGATATCTTCGCTCATGCCTCACCCCCTGCACCGGCTAACCCGGCCATCATGGTCTGGCTTATGCCAGCGCGAGCCCCGAACTGTCGAGCCCGCGGTGCCGCGTCAGCCGCGCTGGGCTGGTGCCATGTCGAGCAAACGCAGCTGAACCCGCTCGCGGTTGCCCCAGTGGTCGAGCGCCAGATGCCCCGCGAGGTGAACGCTGGTG
>CAIZGQ010000908.1 GCA_903932565.1 uncultured Hyphomicrobiales bacterium | reverse complement strand
CGCCCGCGATGCACATGGCCGGCGCGTAAATCAGGACGGCCCGCAGCGGCTTTTCTGACATGGGGGATCCTTGATGTGTCTGAACCCACTCCCTTGGGAGAGCGTTAGCTGCAACCTTAATTACCGCTCCCCTCGCCCTTGGGAGAGGGTGGTCGGCGGATGCCGACCGGGTGAGGGTGTAGGTGCCGAACCCCTCATCCGCTCTGCTCCGCAGAGCACCTTCTCCCGCGACGCGGGAGAAGGAAGGGTACCGTTCAGAAAATCACGCCGTGCTGGCAGCCTTTTTGCCCAGTGCAGCTTGCGCGGCGGCGAGGCGAGCAATTGGTACGCGGAACGGTGAGCAGGACACGTAATCAAGCTGCGTGCGCTCACAGAACGCGATGGAGGCGGGGTCGCCACCATGCTCGCCGCAGATGCCAAGCTTGATATTGGGCCGCACCTTGCGACCGCGCTCAGCTGCCATCTGCACCAGTTCACCAACGCCATCCTGATCGAGCGTGACAAACGGATCAGCTGCCAGAATGCCCTTTTGCGTATAGGGACCGAGGAACGAGGCCGCATCATCGCGCGAGATGCCAAGCGTCGTCTGCGTCAGATCGTTGGTGCCAAACGAGAAGAACTCCGCCGTCTCGGCAATGTCACCAGCGCGCAAACAGGCGCGCGGCAACTCGATCATCGTGCCAACCTGATAGGGCACGGTGACGCCGGTTTCCTTCGCGACCGCTTCCGCAGCAGCCACAATGCGCGTTTTCACGAGATCGAGCTCGGCGCGTGTCATGACAAGCGGCACCATGATTTCAGCCGTCACCGGCGTGCCGGTTTTCTTGCCGGCTTCTACGGCACCTTCAAAGATCGCGCGGGCCTGCATCTCGGCAATCTCCGGATAGGCAACAGCAAGACGCACCCCACGGAAGCCGAGCATCGGGTTGAACTCATGCAATTCAGCCGCGCGGCGCTTGAGCTTTTCAGCACTGGCCCCCATCGCCTTGGAGACTTCGTCAATCTCCGCATCGGTGTGGGGCAGGAACTCGTGCAGCGGGGGATCAAGCAGGCGGATTGTCACCGGCAATCCGTGCATGATCTCGAACAGCTCGGCAAAATCCTTGCGCTGGATGGGGAGAAGTTTCGCCAGTGCCTGACGGCGACCAGCTTCATCATCGGCCAGAATCATTTCGCGCACGGCAACGATGCGGTCGCCTTCAAAGAACATGTGCTCGGTGCGGCAAAGGCCGATGCCTTCCGCACCAAAGTTGCGGGCGACGCGCGCATCTGCCGGGGTCTCGGCATTGGTGCGCACTTTCATGCGGCGCACCTTGTCGGCCCATTCCATGATCTGCGCAAAATCACCCGAGAGTTCGGGCTGCAGCATATCGACCGAGCCCTGAAGGACCTGACCTGTCGACCCATCGACCGTGATCACGTCGCCCTTGTTGAGCGTGCGGCCACCCACGGTGAACGTGCCCTTGGCATAATCAACGCGGATCGTGCCAGCGCCCGACACGCAGGGCTTGCCCATGCCGCGCGCCACCACCGCTGCGTGCGAGGTCATGCCACCGCGCGTGGTGAGAATGCCTTCCGCAGCGTGCATGCCGTGAATGTCTTCCGGGCTCGTTTCCACGCGCACCAGAATAACCTTCTTGCCAGCGGCTTTCAGGAGTTCGGCTTCGTCGGAATTGAAGACGATTTCGCCGCTCGCGGCACCGGGTGAGGCGGGCAGGCCGGAGGCGATGATGTCGCGCTTGGCCTTGGGATCAATCGTGGGATGCAGCAATTGATCGAGCGAGGCCGGATCAATCCGCAGAACCGCGTCTTCGTGTGACAGGAGTCCGGCTTGCGCCATATCGACAGCGATCTTCAGCGAGGCTTTTGCGGTGCGCTTGCCATTGCGGGTCTGCAGCATCCAGAGCTTGCCGCGCTCGACGGTGAATTCGAGATCCTGCATGTCGCGGTAGTGGTTTTCGAGCAGGTGTGTGACTTCGACAAACTGCTTGAAGACCTCCGGCAGGGCCGTTTCCATTGACGGCTTGTCGGAGTGGGCCGCCTTGCGGGCAGCCTCCGTAATGTTCTGCGGGGTGCGAATGCCCGCGACCACGTCTTCGCCCTGCGCGTTGATCAGGAACTCGCCGTATAGCTCGTTCGCCCCGGTCGAGGGATTGCGTGTGAAGGCAACACCCGTGGCCGATGTTTCGCCCATGTTGCCAAACACCATGGCCTGCACGTTGACGGCGGTCCCCCAGCTTGCCGGG
>CAIZGQ010000907.1 GCA_903932565.1 uncultured Hyphomicrobiales bacterium | reverse complement strand
TCGCGGCCGTTGGCGGGATCAACCACACGTCCGCCACGCAGGAGAAGATCGCAGCTGGGCAGGGGCATGCTCGCGTCTAGACCATTTGATGCCAAGGCACGCATCCTTTGTGCGACGGGATGTGCGGCTGGGTCCAGCCGGCACGTACCGTGTATCGCAGCAATCATTATGCCAGCACGCACTTAACCTTCATCAAGCACCAGCAGAATATCACCGGCTTTCACGGTTTGACCCGGGCGCACATTGATCGAGCGCACGCGGCCCCCGCTTGCTGCGATTGCGGATATCTCCATCTTCATGGATTCGACAATCACAACGGGATCGCCCGCCTTCACTATTGCGCCGTCTTCAACAAGGACTTTCCAAACGTTGCCAGGCACTTCCGAGAAAACTCCAGCGCACCCGTCGGGAATGTCACCCGCAGCCGCTGCTAGTTCCGTCGCGTCCGCGTCTGGGGCTTGATCAAGCTTGGCATCGCGCCAGCGTTGACGTTCCTCTTCAAACGCTGCCTGCTGCCGCGTTTTGAATTGCGCAATACCGTCCGCTTCGCGTTTTAAAAAGCTTTGGTAGTCCGCATAGGAAAACGTCGTCTCCTCAATGCGGATCGGGTATGCGCCATGCGGGAATGCCGCACGGGCCTCCAAAAGTTCATCCGCACTGACGGGGAAGAACTTGATCTGATCGAAGAAGCGCAGGAGCCAGGGCTTGCCGGGCTCAAACACGTCCGTGCTGCGCCAGGAATTCCACATCTGAATGGTGCGGCCAAACAATTGGTACCCGCCCGGGCCCTCCATTCCGTAGACACACATATAGGCACCGCCGATGCCGACCGCGTTTTCCGGCGTCCACGTGCGCGCTGGATTGTATTTCGTGGTCACAAGACGGTGGCGTGGATCAATTGGGGTCGCCACCGGAGCACCAAGATAAACGTCCCCCAATCCAAGCACGAGATAATTGGCATCAAAGATGATCTTTTGAACCGCTGCCTCGTCATCAAGCCCGTTGATGCGCCGAATGAATTCAATGTTCGACGGACACCAGGGCGCTTGGGGATAAACAAGTTCCTGATATTTCTGCATCGCAAGCATGATTTGCGGATCGCGCCACGAGAGCGGCAAATGCACGATGCGGCTTGGTACAACCATGTTGTCGATGGAGCCAAGACTGGTTTCCAGGCTCTGTAAAACATCCAAAAGTTTCTGTCGCGAAAGGGCCGCATGATCATAGTGGATCTGCAGCGAGCGAATGCCCGGCGTCATATCGATCACGCCAGGTAGCTGCAGATCACGCAAGGCAGCAGCCAGAAGATGCACACGCATGCGCAATGCAATATCAAGGATCATCGAGCCATATTCGACGAGCAAATTGTTGTCGCCGGCACGTCGGTAAACAACAGGCACATCTGTGCTGTCCATGCGCGCAAGAATGGCTGAGCCCGTGTCAGGCGGAAGTCCGTTCACGCGCGGCCCACCAACCGGATCAAGTGGGCGCGCCACGGCTTTGAAACGCACCTTGTCGCCCGGCTTCAATTGCCCCAGCTTCCACAGGTCTTCGTTGGCAACGACCGCGGGGCACACAAAGCCTCCAAGGCTTGGACCATCGGGCCCAAGAATGATCGGCATGTCCCCGGTAAAATCAATCGAGCCAATCGCGTAGGCGTTGTCGTGAATGTTGGAGGGATGCAGGCCAGCTTCTCCGCCATCCATGCGGGCCCATGTGGGTTTGGGTCCTGTGAGACGGACACCTGTTCGCGCCGAGTTGAAGTGAACTTCATAGTCCGCACTGAAAAAGGTTTCGATGTCTGATTCCAAAAAGAAATCTGGTGCCCCGTGCGGCCCATACAGAACGTTCAACGTCCACGCGTGCGTCAATTCCGGCAGTTGAAGATCAGTCGAGACCGCTGCGACATTTGCTGCATCAGCTTGTTTTAGATGCAGGACCTCGCCGGCTTTGAGCGCATGCGTAGCGTGACCGCCAAATGCACCGAGCGTAAATGTGGCTTTGGAGCCGAGATAACTTGGCACATCAAAGCCACCGTGAACGGCAAGATAGGTGCGCAGGCCCGGACCGCTGATGCCGCCGAGTGCGAGAACCTGGCCTGCGTGTGCGGCAACGAGAGTATCGTTTGGAACATCAACGCCATCAAGCGCCGCAGCCATGCGCGCGCCCACAAGTGCGAACGTGCAGGGCGCGTTGAAACGCAACGTCGGCCCACGCGCCGTGAGCTCAAGTGCGGCCATGTTTTCGTCATTGCCAACGAGACGATTGGCAAGACGGAACGACAGCGCATCCATGGGCCCACTTGGGGGCACGCCAACGTCCCAAAGGCCAAGCCGCCCCGGTAATTCCTGTATGGTCGATTGCGCACCGGGCGCAAGAACGTCAATCGTCAAAGGCTCGAATACAAAATTCGGCAACACATTCGTCGCAACGCGCCCGCTGGCAAAGACCTCTGATTTTGCGATCGCCCGAAGATAAGCGAGGTTCGTCTCAATGCCCGCAATGCGCGTTTTGCCAAGAGCATCTTGAAGCTTTGCAATCTCCTGCGCCCGAGTGTCGGCTGTGACAATGAGCTTTGCCAGCATGGGATCGTAAAACGCCGTGACATCCGT
>CAIZGQ010000906.1 GCA_903932565.1 uncultured Hyphomicrobiales bacterium | reverse complement strand
TTGCCGAGCGGCGACAGCGACACGCAGCGTGCGCCGACATTGCTGATGTTGTCGCAGCGCAGGCCGAGAAACTTGCCATCCTTGCGCACCGCCAGTTCGACACGCGAAATCAGATCGCGGCCTTGATAATCTGTGAGAAACGCTTCCGAGCGCGTCGCGCGGAACTTGACCGGACGTCCGATCTTCTTTGAGGCCCATAGCACAAGGCCGAATTCCACATAGACGCGATTGCGCGTGCCGAAATTGCCGCCCACATCAAACGACAGAACGCGCACGGATTTCGGATCAAGCCCCAACACCTTGGAGAGTTCGGCCTTCTGGCGAACAGCGCCGCCACTGCCCGCATACAGGGTCGAGCGGCCGGTCTCGGGATCATAATGGCCAAGGGCCGCGCGCGGCTCCAGTGGCACACCGGTCACACGCGCGATGCGATACTCGGCCGTGATGATATGATCGGCCTTTGCAAATGCGGCATCTGTGGCCGCCACATCTCCAAAGGTCGTGTCGATGAAGGTGTTGTCGGGCACCTCGTCCCACACGGCCGGGACGCCCGCCTCAAAAGCGCGATGCGTTTCCGTCACATGCGGCAATTGCTCGTAATCGACCTCGACCAATTCGGCCGCGTCCTGCGCCTGCGCCAGCGTTTCAGCAACAACCATGGCCACCGCTTCGCCCACATGCCGCGCGCGATCAGCCGGTAGCAAATAATGCGGGCCGATAAAAACGTCGCCGCCACCGCGGGCTTTCAGCTTCATGTCATATTGGGTGGACGGCACCGGATTGTGTGGCACGGGCAGCAGGCCATCAGCCAGCACATCGGCCCCTGTCAGAACCAGCAGAACGCCGGGTGCGGCAAGCGCTGCGGTTTTATCAACGCTCTTAATGCGCGCATGGGCATAGGGCGAGCGCACCATGGCCGCAAACGTCTGGCCCGGCAGCGCGAAATCATCGCTGAACTGGCCGCGCCCGGTCACCAGACGCAAATCTTCCTTGCGTTCGACGGGCTTGCCGACATGCTTGAAGAGAACATCGCGCACGAGGTCGGGCGGGGGCGCACCGCGCGGCAAAACATCTGACGCCTTCTCAGCACGATTGGCAGCAGAATGTTCGTGATCAGCGACAGCCACGTGGAACTCTCCCCAATGCTCCGCTCTGGTTGGCTGTGTCAGCCTCGCTGGCGGGTTGCAGTTTTGCGCATCAGCGTGGTTTCACACCCTCGATGCATTGGCGTGGTGACACGCCCTTGATGACTGTATGAGTGTATGACAATATGACGCTCAATGACAAGTTGGTCGCGCCGGACACTCGGCTCGCAGGCCTCGAAAACGGTTCTCTGGGAGGATGGATGGATACGCCTGCGACGTCAGCACCGCTCGATCTGCAAGAGCATCTGTCGCGCCTTGACGCCAAGGGTCTCCTGACGCGCATCAGCCGTCCCATCGACAAGGACAGCGAGCTGCATCCGCTCGCCCGTTGGCAATTTCAGGGTGGCCTCCACGAGGACCAGCGGCGCGGCTTTCTCTTCACGGACGTGCGCGGCGCCAAGGGCGAAAGCTACGATATTCCCGTGGCCGTGAACGTGCTCGCCGCATCGCCCGCGATCTACGCGACAGGCCTTGGCATTGCGGAAAAAGACATCGGCGACGTTTGGGTGAAGGCCATGGCCAACCCCATTGCGCCTGTGATGGTGACCGACGCGCCCTGTCAGGAGATCGTGCTGACGGGCGAGCAATTGACAGCGCCCGGCGGTGGCCTTGCCACCTTGCCGGTGCCGATTTCGACGCCGGGCTTTGATGCCGCCCCCTATTTCACTGCCACGCTGTGTGTGACGCGCGATCCGGACACGGGTGTGCGCAATATGGGCACCTATCGCGCCGGACTGAAGGCGCAGGATCGCCTTGGCGTGCGCATGGCAAGCCGTTTGTCAGGGGCCGGTGGCTACCAGCATTGGCTGAAATACCAGGCACGTGGTGAGAAGATGCCCTGCGCCATTGTCATCGGCTGCGCACCCGGCATTCTGTTCACAGGGCCGCAGAAACTCCCCATCGATCAGGACGAACTTGGGGTTGCCGGAGGCCTGATCGGCAGTGCCGTGCGCATCGTGAAGTGCAAGACGATTGATCTTGAAGTGCCAGCAGACGCCGAGATCGTCATCGAAGGGCTGATCGATACGGACTTGCTTGAGCCCGAAGGCCCATTCGGCGAAAGCCACGGCCATGTGGCACTGGAGGATTACAATCTGTCGATGCAGGTGACGGCCATCACGCGCAAGCGCAAGGCTGTGTTCGTGTCGATTGTCAGCCAGGTGACGCCAAGTGAATCCAGCGTCATGAAGCGCGTGGCCTACGAGCCTTTGTTTCTGGAGCATCTGCAGGGCGTCATGAACATCAAGGGCCTGACCAAGGTCGTGATGCATGAAGCGCTCACCAACATACGCCCCGTGATCTTCCTGCAGTTCAACCGCAGCGCACCACAAAGCGAAGTCTGGCGGGGCATGCAGGCCGCCGCCACACTGCAGGCGCAATGCGGCAAGATTGTCATTGCTGTGTCGGACGATATCGATGCGCGCAATGCCGACGCCGTCTTCTGGTCGATTGCCTATCGTGCCAGCATGATCGACGACGTGCATGTGGTGCCCTATCGTGCCGGTGGCCACGGGCCAAAGTCCGGCAAGAAGGCGGCCGAGGGCACCTTGATGATTGATGCCACGCTGAAACATCCGATGCCGCCGCTGGCGCTGCCGGCTGAGCCCTATATGACAAAGGCCCGCCAGATCTGGGAGGAACTTCAGCTTCCCGCCTTGTCGCCGCAGCCCCCGTGGCACGGCTACTCGCTGGGGGACTGGGGCAATTTGTGGACGCAGTTTGCCGATGCCGCCACCAAGGGTGACTGGCGCGCCAACGGCGAGAACACCTATGCGCGGCGTCATCGCGGCATCAAGCCAGAAACGCCGGTGCGCGATATCGAGGGCAAGACGCCGTGAAGCAATATCCTGCGGTCCACGTATCGCAGGCAGAAATCAAAAGCAGCGGTACGCGCTGCCAATTGTTCGGGAGGACAATTTGATGCGGGATCAGGTATCGAGAAAAAATGCCGTGTGCGTTGGGGCGATTTCGCTCTGCGCCATGCTGGCCGGTACGTCGGCGCAGGCGGCCGATGTGTGGAAGTTCGGTGTGGTTGAAGCCAAGGGCGATGCGGGCATCCTGTTCATGCCCGAAAAGTTTGGTGAGAAATATGGCATCGAAATCCAGATGCTGGAATTTGCCAGCAGCACCACGCCCGTCAAGGCGCTGATCTCGGGTCAGTTGGACGCCTTCACCACATCCCCAAGTGTCTCCCTCACAGCCATGTCGCGCGGCGCGAAACTCAAGTTCATCGGCTGCAATTGGCCGGGCGCGACCTACACGCTCTATGGCGCGCCGGATGTGAAAACCTTGGCGGACCTCAAGGGCAAGAGTGTCGGCATTTCAGGGCCGGGCTCGATGCCCGATCTCTTCACCCGCGTCGTCCTCGACAAGGCGGGCATGAAACCGGCGGATGTTGTCTTCGCCAACGCCGGGGGTGGCTCCGACCGCTTCAAGTCGCTGCTGGCTGGTGTCGTCAAAGCCACTGCCACATCAAGCGAATTTGAACCTGAAGCACAAAAGCGCGGCTTCAACATTCTGGCCCAGGCTCATAAAGATGCCCCGAACCTGTCGCGCAATTGCCTTGTCACAACTGACAAAATCATTGAGACGCGTCGCGACGGTCTCGTCAAATTTCTCGCGGCCAATATCGATGGCACGCGCTACGCCATGAGCCATCGCGAGGAGACCATCGCGCTCTCCACCAAGGTGGCAAAGCTCGCCCCCGAAGACACGAGCCCGGCTTTCATCTTCGATGAAGCGACTGCGCAGAAAAACATCGATCCGGATTTCGGCATCCCGACCGACAAACTGCAATGGATCGAGGGCGTGCTGGCGGCGTCCGATTCCGTGGATTCGAACATGGACGTCAAGGCCTTCATCGATGACAAGCCGCGCCTTGATGCTTTGAAATTGATCAAGCCCTGAAGCGATAAGTTCGAGACTGTGAAGTATCCAGAATGACCCATGTCACACTGAAAAACGTCTCCAAGCAGTTCACCGTCAAGGTGGGTGGCACACCACAAGTCATCTCGGCGCTGACAGACGTGTCCTTCGACATTGGCCAGGGTGAGGTTGTGGCACTGGCGGGGCCCAGCGGCTGCGGCAAGACGACGGCGCTGCGCATCATCATGGGGCTGGAGCATGCAAGCTCGGGCTCCGTGTCGGTCAACGGCCGGCAAGTCAGCGGCTGCGGTTATGATCGCGGCATGGTGTTTCAGCACGCCGAATTGCTCCCCTGGAAGACGGCCGGCGACAACATCAAGTTTGCTTTGTCAGCGAAGGGCGTTCCGGCGGCCGAGCTTGACGGTCTCGTGATGAAATATCTCGATCTCGTCGGGCTCACACATGCCAAGGATCGACGTCCGCACCAAATGTCGGGCGGCATGTGCCAGCGCATCGGTATTGCGCGTGCGCTTGCCATCGACCCGGAAGTCTTGCTCATGGATGAGCCTTTTGGTGCGCTGGATTCACAGACGCGCGAAAATCTGCAGCTTGAAGTCCTCTCCATTCATGAGCGCACCAAGAAGACAATCATCTTCGTCACCCATGATCTCGATGAAGCCGTGCTGCTCGCCGATCGCGTGGTGGTGATGTCGCAAGGCAGTGTCCAGGACGTCATCGACGTCAAAATTCCGCGTCCGCGCCGCGATGTTCGCCAGATCATCGCCTCAACCGAATTCATGACAAAGCGTGCGCTGATCTGGGGGGCGCTGCATGATGCCGTCCCCGTCCAGAGCGTCGCGTAAGGGATCATCCATGGCCATGATTTCAACCGACACGAAAACCGCCATCATAGCGACAGCTGAAAAAGCCACATGGCGTATGCCCGATTGGGTAATCACCACGATCTCCGTCACGATCTTCATCGGCGCGTGGGAAGCCATGCGGCCATGGATTGATCCGCTCTTTGCCTCCTATCCCAGCGCCATCCTCGCAGCCGCGTGGAAGCTGACACTCAACGGCCGCCTGCCACAGGCGTTGTGGGAAAGTGCGCAGCCCTTCATTGCCGGCTATGTGCTGGCGGCTGTTCTGGGCATTCCAATTGGCCTTTTGCTCGGCCGCTACCGTGTGCTGCAGGCGGCCTTTGGCATTTACATCACGGCTGGCTATTCGACGCCGCTCATCGCACTCGTACCACTGCTGTTGTTGTGGTTCGGGCTCGGCTTCACGGTGAAGACGGTAATCATCTTCCTCCTCACCTTCTTTCCCATCTGCATCAATTCCTGGGCGGGCGTGCGCGCCGTGCCCAAGTCGCTGGTGGAAGTCGGCACGGCCTTTTGCGCCTCGCAGCAGACCATCATGCGCGAAATCGTGCTGCCCGCCGTGCTGCCCTACATCATGGCCGGGTTGCGCCTGGGCGTCGGCAAAGCCGTCATCGCCATGGTGATTGCGGA
>CAIZGQ010000905.1 GCA_903932565.1 uncultured Hyphomicrobiales bacterium | reverse complement strand
GTGAGTTGCCCAGCCGGCGTTGCTGTTTTTAGCGGGCTTTTTTGCGGAGGGTGCCGGCGGCTACGCAACCGAGGCCGAGCAGGATGTCGTCACCTTCCTGATGAACATCATTCCCGGCACGTTTGTTGGCGCATTTGCTGAGGGCAACATCCTGCAGGTCTTGATGCTGGCGGTGCTGGCCGGTTTTGCGCTGACGCATCTGGGCAAGGCGGGCCAACCGGTTCTCGATGTGATTGAGTCTGGCGCAAAGCTCTTTTTCCAACTCGTCGCGATTGTGATGTGGACTGCGCCACTCGGCGCATTTGGCGCCATCGCCTTCACGGTCGGCAAGTTTGGGACGGGCTCGCTCGTCTCGCTCGGCTATCTGCTCGGCAGCTTTTACATCACGTGCCTGATCTTCGTGCTCGGCCCGGTTGCCTGGTACACCGGCTTCAGCCTCATCAAGATGATCCGCTATATCTGGGAAGAACTTCTGATCGTGTTTGCGACGACATCATCGGAAACCGTTTTGCCACGACTTCTCAGCAAGATGGAAAAGGCAGGCTGCGAGCCAACGGTCGTCGGCCTCGTTGTGCCCACCGGCTATTCCTTCAACCTGGACGGCACCTGTTTCTATCTCGCCACAGCCACCGTGTTTCTGGCGCAGGCCACGAACACGCCGCTCGACATCGGCCAGCAGATCACGCTGCTGCTGATCCTGCTGCTGACCTCCAAGGGGGCTGCTGGTATCGCTGGCGCAGCCTTTGTGGTGCTTGCCGCAACGCTCGCCTCGGTTCACACCATTCCGGTGGAAAGCGTGGCGCTGGTGTTGGGCATTCATCGCCTGATGTCGGAAGGCCTGACGCCGGTCAATCTCATCGGCAACGCCGTCGCCACGGTCGTTGTCGCGAAGTGGGAAAACGCGCTGGATGAGGACATGCTCAACGCGGCCCTCAACGGCAAGGTTGACGAGGCAGCACTCGCAGCGATCTGATTGTTTAAGGCTCCCAGACCCAAGTTTGTCCGGGAGCTTTTTAGAAAGGCCTACAGATTTTCGAGCCTAAAGATTCTTGGGCTTTTGCCCGCCGGTGGCCCAGTCCAGCAATTGCACCGTGTGGACAATCGGCAACTTGGTGCCACCGCCGATCTGCACCATGCAGCCCAGATTGCCCGCAGCAATGACGTCCGGCGTCGTGCTCTCGATGTTAGCGACCTTGCGCGCCTGCAATTGCTTAGCGATCTCGGGCTGGAGCAGATTGTAGGTTCCAGCCGAGCCGCAGCAGATGTGGCTTTCCGGGATTGCCACCACATCAAAACCCGCTTGCTTCAACAAAGCCTGCGGCAAGGCTGTGATCTTCTGTCCGTGCTGCATCGAGCAGGCGGAATGATACGCCACCTTCAGGCGTGGCATGTCCGCCGACGGCTTGATCTCGAGATCGGCAAGCACTTCGGTCACATCGCGCGCAATCGCCGAGACTGCAGCAGCCTTTTTGGCAAGTGCGGGATCATTGCGAAACATGAAGCCGTAATCTTTCACCGTCGTGCCGCAGCCCGATGTGGTGATGACAATGGCGTCCAACCCGCCGTTCGCCATTTCGCGCGACCACGCCTCAATGTTGCGCGCCGCAGTCGCGTGGGACGCATCCACCTTGCCCAGATGATGGGTGAGCGCGCCGCAGCAGCCAGCGCCGTCTGCCACCACGACTTCAACGCCAAGGCGCGTCAGCAGGCGCACTGTTGCTTCATTTATCGATGTGTCGAGCACCGTCTGCGCGCAACCATTCAGCAACGCCACGCGCTTGCGACGCGTGCCCTGTGCGGCAAACACTTGCGGACGGTCAACATCAGAGGGTGCTGGAATCGCCTTCGGTGCCATGCCGACAAGGCCCTTGAGGCGCCCCGGCAAAAAGGCTGCGAAGGGCTGCGCC
>CAIZGQ010000904.1 GCA_903932565.1 uncultured Hyphomicrobiales bacterium | reverse complement strand
GGATTATAGTCAAATGTAGACTTATACAAATACTTATCCCAGTTGTTTGCATCGGTTGGTATTGCTACATACGTTGGGCTACGGTTTGTCGACTGGGTGGGGACGAGTTTGCGATTGTCCAATCGGCCTTATCTTCACCCGAAGATGCAGCCATTCTTGCGCGCCGAATTGTCCAGACACTTGCTATTCCATTTCAACTGCATGGTCGCGAAGTTACAATCGGCGTCAGTGTCGGAATTGCGACGGCGCCATCTGATGGATCAGATTTCCGTAAGTTGCTGAAGAGCGCGGATGCCGCACTTTATTCGGCAAAGGAAAGTGGGCGCGGCATATGGCGCTTTTTCGATCCCGAGATGGAGTCACGCCAGCAGGAGCGTCGCAAGCTTGAAAGCGATCTGCGGCATGCGCTTGGCAACGATGAGTTCGAAGTCTTCTTCCAGCCACTCTATGAGATCAGCACGCGCCGCATTGGCGGGTTTGAGGCCCTCTTGCGCTGGCGTCATCCCGAGCGGGGCCTGGTGGGTCCGTCCGACTTTATTTCAATCTGCGAAGAGACCGGATTGATTGTCCCCATTGGGGCGTGGGTTCTCTCGCAAGCTTGTCTTGAAGCAAGCCGCTGGCCTGACGATTTAAAAGTGGCCGTCAACGTGTCGGCCATTCAGTTCCGCAGCGCGGATCTAATCGACAATGTGAAGCTTGCGCTGCAAATGTCCGGCCTCCCTGCGCATCGCCTTGAGCTTGAAGTGACAGAATCTGTCCTTCTGACAAATCGTGAAGCAACCCTCGATGTCCTTCATCGCCTGCGTTCTCTTGGTTGCAACATCAGCATGGACGACTTTGGCACCGGCTATTCGTCGCTCAGTTACTTGCGTAAGTTCCCCTTTGACAAGATCAAGATTGACCGCTCCTTCGTGCGCGATATTGACCAGCCCGACAGTTCCGCTGTGATTGTGAAAGCAATTTTGGGACTGGGAAAAAGCCTGCGGGTTCGCGTAACAGCCGAAGGCGTCGAGACGCGTGAGCAGCTTGAATGGTTGCGCGCTGAGGGATGCGATCAGATTCAAGGCTATCTTATCAGTCCGCCTGTCCCAGCCGACAAGGCGATGGACCAATACGAATATTGGAACAGCCATTCGCCCTGGGCCGGGGCAGGTGGGCCAGTGATTGATGTGACGGTTAATACGTGAGCCGCCTGCGGTGACAGCCCCTGTGCTTTACTGTTTAGCGCCGCCTGCTTGATGCAATCAGTGTGTTTCGAAAATAACCTGATAGGCTTGCATCGCTTTTGATATCGCGTTCCGCTCGTCGGCCGTTGGATTGCGCGGGTCGCGCGCTGCTGGATAGCTTCCAAACTTCATGAGGCACGCCATCAGCAGCAGGCGCGCCTTGGTTGACGTGAGGTTGGCGCCTGCAATGATATAGGGATGCTGGTCTGCAAAGCCCTCCGGCGCGCCTCGGCCAACGCGGACCACGGGTAGTCCTGAAAAAATCGCACGCATGATCAGGTTGAGCCGTGCTGTCGATGTCATGTTGCCATAAGGCACAAGTCCTTCAATCACAAAACCGGTCAGTTTGCCCAGAGACAGTTTGTGCGCGATGGAGGCTTGCAGATCAACTTCATGCTCTGGATCCTCACCCCATTCAAGGCCGCAATAGCCGCCATCTTTTGTGATGGAAACAACAGGGATTGCCGTTTCCAGCAAACGTCCCGCCTCATCCTTGATGGCAACAGAACAACGCTCGATCTTGTCGCCTTTCAACACGACGGCGTCCACCTGGTGCGGCAAAAGCGAGAGCCGAACGTCGGACATATAAGTATGTTTGTAGGCTGGGAGATATGTGACCGCGATTTTCCCCGTGTGACTGATCTGACCAAGGATCCCGCCATGCCCACCGGTCGCCACATAACCACCCGGCCGTGCGTCGGCTTTGGCAACTTCGCGCGCGGCAAAAAACTGCTGCTCCTGCACGAGGATTGTGCCAAGCCTGTTCTGCTGCTGTCCATTATCCCAGGTGCGGGATGCAATATACCGGATTGAGTCGACGATGTTTTGCGGCCCGTCGTTGCTGAGCTGGCCCTGCGGTCGCTGCGCGGCATTACAGGCAATCGGCTTCTTCGTAT
>CAIZGQ010000903.1 GCA_903932565.1 uncultured Hyphomicrobiales bacterium | reverse complement strand
ATCGCCTTCGTCGTCGCCGGCGTGGTGAGCTGGCCGGCCGCCATCGCGATGGGCGCCGGCGCCTCGCTCGGGGGGATGATCGGCGCGCCGATCGCCCGACGCCTGCCCGATCCCGCGCTGCGCGCGATCATGGGACTGACAGATAGAACCTCGCCCTGGCTGGCAACGAAGTCATCGAGCCACTGGAGTTTCATGCGCAGCGCCTTGCGGGTCAGCCCGAAGACCAGTTCTTCGAGCGAGATGACGCTGATGAAAAAACAGGTATTCAGATTTTACATGATGTTTTAAGTGAACCTTTAAAACAGATTGCAGAAAATGCAGGACAGGATGGTGCTGTAGTTGCTTCAAAGTGTAGTGGCAACAATCGGCGTGACTTGGAGGATGACGGCGAATGGAAAAAACGAGCGCTCAATCCACTTCCATCGCGCAAATAGGACTGCCAATCCAACAGCGCCCAATGTTGCAGCAATCAGCGCCAAAAAAGTGATGCGAAGCGTGACCCAAAGTGAGCTCGACAATGTTCCCCAGTCAGCCCAGAGGGTTTGGGCGATCAGGGAAGGGGCCGGCAGAACGTAAGGTGGGATCGCAAATATTGCGACGACGATTTCCCAAATGCCCAACGCCCCGAGCAAGACGACTCCCGGCAACAAGAAGCTGAGCACTTTCTCGCGGTGGTCGATGCGCCCGCGCTCTCCCGGTCCAGTGGCGTTCGGCGGGGCGCTCAAAGGTGATCCTCCGCCGACATCGCCCCAAGGAGCGTTTCTGACGCGAGAGCGCAGCCGTCGAGATAGGCGCTGGTCTGGCGAAACGATTCGTCACGCGGCGTGTCTGACTCAATCTGGATTGTTCGAATGATGCGGCCGGGCCTGGCGGCGAATACGGCAATCCGATTTGAAAGGTAGACACTTTCATAAACCGAGTGGGTTACAAAAATGATCGTTGTTCCAAGCTTTGCCTTCAGCTGAAGCAGGTCGTTGTTAAGCTTGAGCCGGGTGATCTCATCGAGGGCGGCGAAGGGCTCATCCATCAGAAGAACCGCCGGCTGCAGCATCAACGCGCGCGCCAGTGACACCCGCATTTTCATGCCGCCCGACAATTCGCGCGGATAAGCGGTTGCGAATTTTGTCAGTCCGACAAGTGCCAGAGCGCTGTCGATCCGCTGGCGGGCATTAGCCAGGCTGACGCCCTTAAGGCGAAGCGGAAGCCAGACATTGTGCGTGACGTCCGCCCACGGCATGAGTGTCGGGTCCTGAAAGACAAACCCGAGCTCAGGCCGTTCAGGAGCAGACCACGAAATTTGCCCGTCGGACGGCTGAGACAGCCCTGCAATCAGCCGTAGGAGTGTGGACTTGCCGCAGCCGGACGGGCCGAGCAGAGACAGGAACTCACCCCGTTCAACGGCAAGGTCTGTCCCCGCAAGCGCAATCGTGCCGTTGGGAAACGTCTTTCCGATCCCAGTCAGGCTTAAAAGCGGGGGAATTAGGGTCGTTTGGTGCGTCATGACACATGATACGGTTCAGGTTTCAAACCCGACGCACCAACCAAATACCAAATGCGCATGAGCGCATTCGGTATCTTTCGGCACAGGGGCGTACCTGTGCCGATTGGCTCAGGTCCAGTCTCGAATGTCGACGAAGCGGCCAGCAATCGCAGCGGCCGTTGCCATGGCCGGTGAGACGAGGTGGGTCCGACCGCGGAAGCCCTGCCGCCCCTCAAAATTTCGATTTGAGGTGGAAGCACAACGCTCGCCGGGAGCAAGCTTGTCCGGGTTCATGGCAAGGCACATCGAGCAGCCAGGTTCACGCCATTCAAAGCCAGCTTCAAGGAAAATCTTGTCCAAGCCTTCGGCCTCAGCCTGTGCCTTCACAAGGCCCGAGCCAGGCACAACCATAGCATTGACACGGGAATTGACCTTTTTGCCGCGTGCCACCGCAGCCGCGGCGCGTAGGTCTTCGATCCGACCATTTGTGCAAGAGCCGATGAACACGCGATCGATTTCAATGTCGGTGATTTTCTCTCCGCCCTTGAGACCCATGTAATCCAACGCGCGCTGGATCTTTGCCTGCATCTGTTCGCTGCTATGCGAATCAAGGCTGGGCACAGTCCCGTCAATTGCGACCACGTCTTCGGGCGACGTTCCCCATGTGACAACGGGCGGAAGTTTGGCCGCATCCAACACGATCTCGGTATCGAAATGAGCACCGGGATCTGATTTCAGCGTGTTCCAGTACGCAACAGCCTGGTCGAATTGGGCACCCTTGGGTGATT
>CAIZGQ010000902.1 GCA_903932565.1 uncultured Hyphomicrobiales bacterium | reverse complement strand
GAACGCGATCCGCTTTACCGATCCATCATCGCCAACCAGCGCGATGCGCCAGAACCAACGGGTGCCGATGCCATCGCCGTTGCCGCGCGCGATGTTGCAGAAACCCTTGATCTGAAGGCGGTTGTGGCCTGGACATCCTCCGGCTCGACCGCCTTTCGCATCGCGCGTGAGCGTCCCGCCCCGCCGGTTCTGGCACTGACACCCAACCGAAACACGGCGCGACGGCTGACGCTTGTCTGGGGCGTCCATGCGGTGACCACCAAAGACGCCAGCAATCTCGATGACATGGCCAAACGTGCCTGCAAGTTCTCAAACCGCGAAGGCTTCTCGGCCGAAGGCGACCGCATCATCATTATTGCGGGCGTCCCGTTTGGAACGCCCGGTGCCACCAACATGCTGCGGATCGCCTTCACCGGATCGGAAAGCTGAGGCAAACTCGCAGCTGTCAGACAGAAGTTTTTGGCTTCTGAAACTTCAGCAGGAAACGGTCACTTTCGCCAATTGCTGCATATTTATCGCGATCCTGATCCTTCAGGCGGTAGGCTGGCGGCAGCGTCCAGACACCAGCGGGATAATCCTTGGTGTCTTTGGGATTGGCATTGATCTCTGAGGATGCCGCCAGAACGAACCCAGCCTTCAGAGCAAAACCAACAGCCACGTCCTGGCGGACGTAGCCAGATTTTGCGATTGGGTCCTGCGGCGTGTCCGGCGCGCCGCGATGTTCCTCGACCCCCAAAATACCGCCGGGCTTGAGCGCCTTGAAAAAGGCCGCAAAGGCCGCATCCGTTTCGCCATCCGCCATCCAATTGTGAACATTGCGGAAGGTCAGGACAAAGTCGGCCTTCTCAGCCGGAGCAAGGTCAAACTGGTTGCCCCGGAACGGCACGGTCTTCACCTGCGCATACAAGGCCGGAGTCGCGGCAATCTTTCGATTGAAAACGTCGTTCTCGCGCTTGGCCTCGTCTGAGGCGAACTGGTCCGGGGGCAAGGCTGCAAGATAGCTGCCCTTGGCCTGCAAATAGGGTGCGAGAATCTCGGTCCAATAGCCGCCGCCGGGCTGAATCTCGATGACGGTGCTGGTGGGCTCGACGCCGAGAAACACCAGCGTCTCATAGGGATGCCGGTACATGTCGCGCGCCCGCGCATTGGGGCTTCGCTGCGGACCATCGACCAGCGCGCGCAGGGCGTCATCTGCAGCAAAGGCCGGGCGCCAAGCCCTCGCCGCGAGCGCAAGACTTGCCCCGCCCAGCAACACATGCCGCCGCGTGGTGTTGACCGTCGAAATCCCTTTTTTCATTTTGAATCCATAGCCCATCGTCATGGCACAAGCCCCTTCACCGCATTGGCAACAGCATCATACACAATGCGGCCGTCCGGCATGACGGTCAGCGCGTCGCGCAAACGCTCTTTCAGCAGAGTCCTATCCACCTCTGACATGCTCTGTATCACCATGCCCGTGGGGCCGACCGGCAGATTGCTCGACTCCCAAAAATCATCAAAATCCCGGAATTCCAGCTTGATCTTGATGGCGCATGTTTCGACGGATTCTAAACCTGCCGCCTGCCAAATCGATGAGAGCGCACTGGTGGACGCAAGGTCGGGATGCGGAGGTCGGGGCATTTTCATGTCCATCGCGCTCATGGCGCTGGAAATAGGACCGGCCGGCGCAGCATTGTTGGGGAAGTCCCACATATAGGCTGCAATCATGCCACCGGGTTTCACGACCCGTGCCATTTCCGCAACCGCAGCGGCGGCATCCGGCACGAACGAAATCACCAGCGCCATCACCGCAACATCAAAGCTGCCACGCTCAAAGGGCAGAGCTTCGGCATGACCAACCTGAAACTGCGCGCGTTTCAAATCCGGCTGCTGCAGGGCAAATTCGATCTGGGCTTTGGATGGATCCAGACCGCTGACAGCCGATGGCGCGCAGCGCGAGACGATCTGTGCCGTGAAGGCACCATTGCCACAGCCCACATCAAGCCAACTCAGGCCCTTTGGGGCATCGAGCCAATCAATGAAAGCATCGCCGACAAGACGGCTCCAACGCCCAACGGCCCGCTCATAAGCGCCGCCGTCGGTGAACATGTTTTCAACTTTTGTCATAGCCGCTCCGGTGTTTGACCAGACCATGCTAGCGGGCAAGCGTGACGACTGGAAGCACTGCTATTGCGCAGCGTGTTGCTGCATAGCTTG
>CAIZGQ010000901.1 GCA_903932565.1 uncultured Hyphomicrobiales bacterium | reverse complement strand
TGACGTCGCGACTGCGTTGGTCAATCGCACCATCACACAACAGCTTGGTGCGGTGGCCCTGCCCGGGCTTGAGTTTTCTGGTGGCGTACCGGAGGAGCAGCGCACGATCATCGTGGTGCCGATTCTTCTGTCGAGTCTTGCCGTGATCGAGTTGCAGATTGAACGGCTCGAAGTCCATCATCTTGCAAGTCCCGGTGACCATTTTATTTTTGCTTTATTGTCTGACTGGCAGGACGCAGACACTGAAGTCACTGCGCAAGACAAAGCATTTCTGTCCGCTGCGGTGACGGGAATAGAACGCCTCAATGCGCGTTATGGATCATTTCCCGACAGCGGGCGATTTGTGTTGCTGCAACGCAAGCGCCTGTGGAACGAAAGCGAACAGCAGTGGATTGGCTGGGAACGCAAACGTGGCAAGCTGCATGAACTCAACCGTCTGCTTCGTGGTGCAACTGATACCAGTTTTCTTGCCATCGATGGTCATGGCCCGAGCCTGCCACTCAATATTCGGTACGTGATTACACTGGACGCGGACACGCGGCTGCCGATTGGGGCCGCCCGTCGACTGGTTGGCAAAATGGTTCATCCGCTGAACAGGCCACGGTTTGATGCGTCCTCCGGTCTGGTCGTGCAGGGTCATGGCATCCTCCAGCCGCGCGTCACACCATCATTGCCAACAGGCAGTCAAGGTTCTTTATTTGCGCGGATTTTTTCGGGTCCCAACGGCCTTGATCCATACGCACTGGCCGTCTCGGATATTTATCAGGATTTGTTTGAACAGGGGTCTTATTGCGGCAAGGGCATTTATGAGATCGACGTTTTCTCAAGCGCACTTGAAGGACAAATCCCGGATGACGCCGTGCTCAGCCACGATCTTCTCGAAGGCATTTTCGCCCGTGCGGGTCTGGCGTCTGACATCGAAGTCGTTGAAGAATTTCCGTCCCGTTACAATTTGGCTGCGGCACGACAGCATCGCTGGGCGCGCGGCGATTGGCAGTTGCTGCCATGGATCATAGGCTGGATTCCCAAAGCATCTGACGGCACAAAGCGCGCTTCAATTCCACTGATGGGCCGCTGGAAGCTGGTGGATAATTTGCGGCGGTCCTTGTCGGCGCCAGCCGCATTGCTGGCTTTGCTGGTCGCATGGGTGCAGCCCGTGGCAACAGCCAGCGCCTGGACTGGCTTTATCCTTTTTACGATTGCCCTGCCGCCGCTCTTGCCTGCTGCCATAGGTCTCTTTCCTCGGCGCGGCGGTGTCTCCATGCGAAATCATCTCCGCGCACTGCGGAGTGATTTTGCCCTTGGATTTATACAGAGCGCATTTCTCGTTTCTTTCCTGGCGCACCAAGCTTGGTTGATGGCTGATGCCGTGTTGCGAACACTCATCAGGATCAAATCGCGCCGGCGACTGCTGGAATGGGTCACAGCTGCGCAAGCAGAACATGATCACACCGGCAACAAAACGCAGATGTTAAAGCAAGTTGCTGCCAGCGCTGCGTTTGCATGCCTCGTCGGAGTTGATCTCTTGATGTTTGGTGCGCAGACTTGGGGTCTGGCGGCACCTTTTCTAATCCTTTGGGTGGTGTCACCGTTCATTGCATGGTGGGCGAGTAAGCCTCCGATTGCGGCCAATCACATGTTGATCGCGCAGCCCGACGCACGCGCGCTGCGACTGATTGCAAGGCGAACCTGGCGATTTTTCGAGGTGTTTGTTGGCCAAGAAGACAACGCACTTCCACCTGATAATTTTCAGGAAGACCCGGTGCCCGTGATTGCGCACCGGACATCTCCAACCAATATCGGCCTCTATTTACTATCCGTGGTGACCGCGCGGGATTTTGGCTGGATTGGTGCGCTTCAAACTGTCGAACGGCTTGAAGCCACGCTGACAACGATGGAAACGCTCGAACGATTTCGGGGCCATTTTTACAATTGGTACGATACGCGAACCTTGCGCCCCCTGGCACCCGAATATGTGTCCTCGGTCGATAGCGGAAACCTGGCTGGTCACCTGATCGCGATGAGCAACGCCTGCAACGAGATGTTGCAAGACCCGCTTGACGAGACGTGCTGGCGCACAAGTGTTCAGGATCATCTGGCATTGCTGCGTGAAGC
>CAIZGQ010000900.1 GCA_903932565.1 uncultured Hyphomicrobiales bacterium | reverse complement strand
TGTGAAGGGGTCTGACTTGCATGTCACACTGAGTGACATTGCAAAAACCCTGTCCGGCAATCCGGGTGTGCCATTGCCACCGGGGATTTCACCCGACCTCGCAGCAACTGCTTATTTTGAAACAAACGAACTGGCTTTTGCTTACGGGTCGAACGCCTGTGAAGTTGAAATTGATCCCGACACCGGCGACGTGCGTGTCGTGCGATATGTTGTGGTCCACGATTGCGGGCGGCTCATCAATCCGCTGATTGTTGATGGGCAAATCCGCGGCGGTGTCGTGCATGGCATCGGCAATGCGTTGTTTGAGCGCATGGTGCATGATGAAAACGGACAACCGCTCACAACAACTTATGGAGATTATCTGTTGCCGATGGCTAGCGAGATGCCGACCATTGAGATCCACCACATCGAAACGCCGACATCGCGAAACCCGCTTGGTGTCAAAGGTGCCGGTGAGGGCGGAACAATTCCGGCGGCAGCCTGCGTGATTTCGGCGATCCAAGATGCACTGGGCAAGACATCGCCGTTTGTTGGCGAGCAACCGGTTTCGCCGGAGCAGATTGTCGGCTGGATTCGACATTGAGACGGTTCGAAGACTTGGAGCACGCTTTGAATGCGTGTTGAAGGAACGGCAAACAATAACAGCCCGCAGGGCGTTGTAGTGAGGAAATGAAATGACGAGTTCTGATACCATGACGATATCCACCGTGCAGTCCGGGCTGCGCCTCGACCGATTGCCCATTTCAGCCTTCCACAAAAGGATATTCTGGCTCATCGGCGCAGGCATGTTCTTTGATGGATATGATCTCTACATTGGAACAAGTGTCCTGGGCTCGACCGTTTCAACCGGCTTTTCAACGCTGGCTCAGAACGCACAATTCGTGTCGATGACGTTTTTCGGCATGACAATCGGCGCGCTGTTGGCAGGGTTTCTGGGCGATGCGTATGGCCGTCGCTTCAGCTATCAGACCAACTTGCTGATTTTTGGGATTGCATCTTTGGCCGCGGCGGCGGCGCCAACAATGGACTGGCTGATCGCGGCGCGCTTTTTAATGGGCCTTGGCCTTGGCGCTGAAATTGTTGTGGGCTACTCCACGCTGACGGAGTTTGTGCCGCCAGCCAAGCGTGGAAAGTGGCTGTCGTTTATGGCGATGATTGTTGTTTGCGGCCTGCCCGCCACAACACTTCTCGGCTCGCTCATCATTCCTTATTTTGGATGGCGCCCGCTCTTTGCGCTGGCAGGTGTCGGTGCGCTTGTTGTGTGGCAGATGCGCAAAGCCATGCCGGAATCTCCGCGCTGGCTCGAAGGCAAGGGTCGCGTTGCCGAGGCGGAGCAAGTGATGCGTTCAATTGAGTTTGAAGCGGGCGTCAAAGAAGCGCCGGCTCTTGCGCCTGCGCAGCCGATGCGGTCTGCCGTGGTTGGCGATCTGTTTGGGCGCAAGTTGTTTCCACGCATGGTGGTGGGCTCAATTGTGCTGATTGTCATCAACACACTCATTTTCGGGTTCGTGACATGGCTGCCGACGTTCTTTGTTCAGCAAGGTCTGACGCTGACGCGGTCATTTGCATACACCATCATGATCTCACTGGCGGCACCGATTGGTTGTGCGCTCGGGGCTTATCTCTCGGACCGCGCGGGTCGTAAGCCCACGATCATCGGAGCCTCTGTTGTCGCGATTATTTTCGGGGCGCTCTATCCTTACACCGCGGATCCGCTGTTCCTGGTTCCCACGGGGTTTGGCTTGTTGCTGGCGATCTATGTTCTCGTTGCACTTCTTTACGGCGTCTATACGCCTGAGTTGTTTCCGACCGAGGTTCGCCTGCGTGCCAATGGGATTTGCAACATGCTTGGGCGTGGCGCAACAATCGTATCGCCGTTCATCGTGGTCGCTTTGTTCAAGGCCTATGGCGTGGGTGGTGTCACAGGCTTCATGATTGCCCTGCTGATCATCCAGATCATTGCGGTTGCGGGCTGGGGCATAGAGCCGGCGCGTCGTGGCCTTGAAGAGGTGACGGCTGCCGAATAACGAGCGAATTGAAACTTAAGGCTGAAGCTGATGACGCTTGGTCAGCTTCAGCCCGATCAGTTGCTGAAACGTGTGACGCCGCCGCGGGACAAGATCTCCTGCGGTGGCGTCAATTTGTGCATGAAGTCTCAATTGAGATCCAAAGAATTGGTGTGCTTCGATAATTATCGAATCTACCAAAGAAAATTAAAGTCCCATTAACTGAAATCTCCGCACTCTGTAAGTGTTCGAGCAGGCTGCTGGTTTGCGGAATGTAGGCGTCACGAACGTACGACATTCCCGCATCGCGCCAGATCGAGTGGGCCATGCTGGCCTGTGGTGGCGACATTTGTCGAAGGCCCTTCCACGTGAAGGCCATGTTTCCGAATTCTGAAATCTAACAACGCACGCAAGGTACGTTCGCAAAGCGTCGGTGCGCCTCGCGCCATCGCGCGTTGAAGCTTGTTGCCAAATGCAATGCGACGCGCGTGGCTGAACAAAGTCAATATCTCTTAAACGGGGCGACGAGATGTCTCTTGGATTTTTAGCGTTACGTTCGGTGAAGGCACGACTTTACGCAGGTTTTTCATGCCTCATCTTTGCGGCCCTTGGGTTGGCACTTTATGCAAACTTCGAATTTGAAGCGACATCGGATCGTCTGGGACGCATGAATCTTTATGCGGTGGGCGCAACCAATTCCATGAACATAAGTGAACACCTTGAGAGCATGAGCCGCAACATTTTGCGTTATGCCTATGATGCCGACGAAGGTTCGCGGAAGGCATTTGGTATCGATGCGGGAATTGTGATGGCTGCACTGAAGGAGGCTGAATCTGCAACGCCCGCGGAGGCGCGCCGCACCTTGTATCGCGGCCTGCAGACTGAGATCACGCGTCTGCAGCGCCTGGGCGAGACGCTTCATCAGAGTGTACAGGACACGCTGTCGGAGAAGAAAAAGGCGATCAAAGCAGGGGAAACGCTGACCTCGAAGCTGACCAAGCTTGATCGCGACAACGCGCACGAGCCCAAGCTCCAACATCTCATCGATATCCTGAGCCTGAAAATAGCCAATTATCGTATTGCAAACCTGCGGGCACAAAATAATTTCGATAACAACGGGGTTGCGCAGTTGCAGGTGGCACTTCTTGATGTGAACGATGCGGTCGACGCCATTGAGAAGTCGGATACGCAGGGCCTGCTGAAAAACGACATTGATCAATTCCGGTCCGTCATGACGGATTATAGTGACAGCGCGGAACTCATTGTCGGCAATATTGCAAAAACCGGTTCGCTCTACAGGAGTCAGATCTCCCCTGCGGTTCAAAAAGTGCAGGGCGAGATGAATGTTGTTAAAACGGACTTGCTGGATGCGTTCGGCAAAGCACGAATTGCGTCTGAGGATTCGATCAGCAGCACTCTTTTGCTGCAAAAGATTATCGGCGCGGCTGTTCTGTTGTTTGGCGGCTTGATGGCTGCTCTCATCGCGCGCGGAATCACAAAGCCGTTGTCGAGTCTGACCAACGGAATGCGCGCTCTGGCAGCGGGTCAATTTGACGTCGAGCTTGCTGGCATCAAACGTCAGGATGAGATCGGCGAAATCTCGCGCGCTGTGGGTGACTTTAAAACGAAGGCAGCTGAAAAGGCTGCCCGAGAAGCCGATGGAATTTTGCGACGTCAAAAGGAGGAAGCAGAAGCCCAGGCCGCTATTGCGATGGAGCGCGCGCGCGCCGCGGACGAACAAGCCACCATTATGGGGCAACTCGGCACCGCCCTTTCGAAGCTCGCGCAGAAGGATCTTTCGTTCCGACTGAATGACGATGTGCCACCTGCCTACGCCGCAATCAAGAGTGATTTCAATCGGTCGATTTCACAGTTGGAAGATGCTTTGCGTGGCGTCAGCCAGACGACCCAGTCTGTTCTGTCTGGTGCGCAGTCGATCCGGAGTGCGGCAGACGATCTCTCACATCAAACCGAGCAGCAGGCAGCAAGCCTCGAGGAAACCTCTGCTGCGCTTAACCAGATCACCGTGACCGTGCAAAAGACAGCTGATGGTGCAAGAAGCGCGCGCGATATTGTTTCCCATACAAAGGATGATGCAGAGCAGGGCGGCTCAGTTGTTGGTCGTGCGGTGGAGGCTATGGGCGCGATCGAAAAATCGTCGCAAGAGATTGGGCAGATCATAAGCGTGATCGATGAGATTGCCTTTCAAACAAATCTTCTCGCCTTGAATGCCGGTGTTGAGGCCGCGCGAGCAGGCGAATCTGGGCGCGGCTTCGCGGTCGTTGCGCAAGAAGTTCGCTCTCTGGCTCAACGGTCTGCCGATGCCGCAAAGGATATTAAGGCGCTCATTTCAAAATCGACGGGTCAGGTGAGCGAAGGTGTGCGGCTGGTGGCGGAAACCGGGCAGGCTTTGCAAAGAATTGTCGATCAGGTCGGCCAGATTAATGTCGTCGTCAACGATATTGCAAATAGTGCCCAAGAGCAGGCGACTGGCCTCAATCAAGTGAACACGGCTGCAAACCAGATGGATCAGATGACGCAGCGCAATGCTGCCATGGCGGAAGAGGCGACGGCAGCAAGCCATTCTCTTGAAAAAGAAAGCCAGGAACTGGCCCGCTCAATCGGCCAGTTCCAACTGGGCTCTACCCGTTCCGATCCCATGCGAGCCGAACTTCAGCGCGCTGCACCACATGCGTTCCGCAAACCCGTGCCTGCCGCGACAGCACCGCGTGCGACTGGTACGCCTGGTGGTAGTTCGGGTAAGTCCCTGCGAGCTGTTGGTTCGCGTGAAGCGGTCAGTGACCAATCGTGGAATGAGTTCTGACACGAAAATGGCGCAGCAACTGTGCTGCGCCACTTGATTTCGAATTGTTCAGTGTCAATAGAAACCCTTGCCGCTTATGGCTTGGTGATGTGTCCGGCGGGATAGCGGGGTGGCGGATCGACCTCTCCAAAGGTAATTGTCGATACAGCACGTTTGGTGCGGCCTTCTGGCCAGGCGTGCGCCGCCATGGGAGGAGACTTCGCGTAGATCATCGTGCCTTCGCCAGCGTGCAACGCAACCA
>CAIZGQ010000899.1 GCA_903932565.1 uncultured Hyphomicrobiales bacterium | reverse complement strand
GACCCGGCACGCATGGCGAGACACATGGAATGACCGAGCTTTACCCCAACAGCAACGACAATACCACTCTTTGGGATTAGGCTTGGAAGACTGTTAAGGCGACACATGGGATGGCTCGCCGCGCACAAGCCGCGCGATGAGATGAAGATTGATAAGGCCCCGGCGCCCCGAGACCTTCAAGGACGGTTGAAATAAGGCCCCAGAATGGCCAAGCCTGACGGTAAATAGTCTTCACCAAGGGGTGATGCATTTGGGTCACTGACGGCCAAGACCAACAACCCATCCAGAAAATGAAAAGACCCCAGATGGGGTCTTTCCAAAATCCAACCAGCGATGTGAAAGTCAGGCCGATATTAGTTCAGGTCGGGAGCGTAGGCCGGGGCCACGGCAAATCCAATGTCCGTGCGGCTTGAGGCGCGGCGCGTGGTCGACGACGTGGATGCATCCACAAAGCGATAAGCCGAGGCGTCTGCAAACAAGGCCTGGAGCACAGCCACATTCATCTTGTGGCCACCACAATAGGACCGATACGTGCCGATGATCGGGGCGCCGGCCAACGCCAGATCGCCAACTGCATCCAGAGTCTTGTGGCGAACGAACTCGTCGGCGTAACGCAAGCCACCCGGATTGAGGACGCGTTCATCATCCAGCGCAACCGTGTTGTCGAGCGAAGCACCAAGCGCGAAGCCCGCTTTCCAAAGCCGTTCCACATCGCGCAGGAAGCCAAAGGTGCGCGCGCGTGAAATGTCGCGACGGAACACGCCGGGTTCCAATTCCAGAACCTTGCGCTGGCGACCGATCAGCCCACCGGTAAAATCAATTTCGACGTCCAGTGTAAAGCCACGATCTGCCGGGCGAAGCTCGGAGAAACCACGGCCGTGTTCGATGCGGACGGGCTTGAGGATTTTCAGGTACCGGCGGGGCGCTGCCTGCTCGACAAGGCCAACCTGATCAATCGCTTCCACGAACGCGGCGGCGGAGCCATCCATGATCGGAACTTCCGGACCATCAACTTCGACAAGAACGTTGTCGACGGCGAGGCCGGAGAATGCTGCGAGCAGATGCTCAATTGTGCTGACGCTGCCATCACTGCCAGCACCGATCACGGTGCAAAGCTCTGTCATCGACACCTTGGCCCAGGAGGCCTCGATCATGACTTCGCGGCCATCTGCGCCGGTGCGGAGAAATGAAATGCCCGTGTTGACGTCAGCGGGGTGGAGAACCAGACGGGCGGGGGAATTGGAATGGACCCCTGCGCCGGTGAGCACGATCCGTTCACGGAGCGTCGTCTGTTTTCCGAATTTCATTCTGGCTGCACCTTTTTTAACTGCCTCAGCGCGTCGCCACGCTTCCGGCAGTTGAATTCGATTGGACGCTGCCGGGTTGAAGGTTTCCACTGGAGGTCCTCAGACCTCGCGAGGGCACTTACCTCACAAACCGATGTACTCAACCTGACAGGGTTCACGCGACCAAGGTCGTTTGAACGTGGCCAAAATACGCGCCCGCCTCATTTGCGCCAAATCACGCTTTTTAACGATGTGTTACAGATCCAGAAGATTTGAACACAATTGTTTAAGTTCCTCAAAACACGAATGAAAACATGGCCCCCGCGACCCTTTCAAGGGACGAATCGCGGGTCCGATTTAACGTCTGTGCCAGCTCGGGCGCCGCGAATCAGCTCGACTGCCGCCGCAGGAAAGCCGGAATTTCCAACTGATCGTCGTCGGACGGACGCTGCGGTGCAGCACGACCATGCGGGTCAAGCTGTCCCTGCGCGCCGCGGGGTGCGGCCTGCGGCTTGGCATATTGCGCATGCACCGGTCCTGGCGCCGGGCCACGCGGGGCATAGCCTGTGCTCGACACGCTGGGTGCCATGCTTTGCGACGGCTGATTCTGAGATGCCTGGGGCGGCTGGTGCGCATGCTCGTCCTCGCCCGCCCGTCCGAAGGAGGCGAGGCGCTCCAGAAGCGTCCGGCGCTGGTTGGCAGGATGGGTCTCGGCAACCTGCTCGTCCGCGCGCGCCCGGATCATATCGCGACCGGGGCGTGGAAGATCCTCGACACTTGGCATGCGCTGGGGCCGCAGCGGCAATTGCTCGGCCTGGGGCGGCATGAAGTGGCGCGGGTCCTCATATTCAGCGACGGGCGCAACGACCGGTGCGGGGGCTGCCTGAAAGGCGGGGCGCGGCGCAACCGCCTGGATGTGGACATCCTGCTGGTGCGTTGACTGGTGCGCTTCAAAGGCTGCGGCCTGCTGGGCCGCATAAGCTGACGCCTGCAGGGACGATGTTGCGGGAGCCTGGCTTGGGGCAGCGGCAGACGTTGCACCCTGGTTGCCGGAATAGTCCATGTAGGTCTGTGTCGGCGTCTCGTTCACAGCCTGCTGGTAGGTCAGCGGCTGACGCGGTGCGGGCGCAGAAGCCGGGACCCGGCGGGTCATTTCGCGCAAGCTTTGCGCCGCTTCAGCAATTCGTGTCTCGGCGACACTCATGTCCCGGGTCATATCCGGCGTCATGATCTTGTCGATGCCGGTCGCGACAACAGACACGCGCACGATGCCATCAAGCGAGGCATCAAACGTGGCACCCAGAATGATGTTGGCGTCTTCATCCACTTCCTGGCGAATGCGGCTGGCGGCCTCATCCACTTCATACAAGGTCAGATCATTGCCACCGGTGATCGAGATCAGCAGGCCACGGGCCCCCTTCATCGACACTTCGTCCAGGAGCGGATTGGCGATGGCAGCTTCGGCGGCAAGAATGGCGCGCTTGTCGCCGGAGGCTTCGCCCGTGCCCATCATGGCTTTGCCCATTTCGCGCATGATGGCGCGCACGTCGGCAAAGTCGAGGTTGATCAGGCCTTCCTTGACCATCAGATCGGTGATGCAGGCGACACCCGAGTAGAGCACCTGATCGGCCATGGCGAAGGCGTCAGCAAAGGTGGTCTTCTCGTTGGCGACGCGGAAGAGGTTCTGGTTGGGAATTGTGATCAGCGTATCGACCGCCTTCTGCAATTCCAGAATGCCAGCTTCGGCCATGCGCATGCGGCGCGCGCCTTCAAAGGTGAAGGGCTTGGTGACAACCCCAACCGTCAGAATTCCCATTTCGCGGGCAATGCGGGCGACGACCGGGGCGGCCCCTGTGCCGGTCCCACCACCCATGCCGGCGGTGACAAAGCACATGTGTGCGCCAGCCAGATGATCGCGAATTTCTTCTTCAGCTTCTTCAGCTGCGGCGCGGCCAACTTCCGGGTGCGACCCAGCGCCAAGGCCTTCGGTCACCTGCAGGCCCATCTGAATGATGCGGTCAGCTTTGGATTTCGTGAGTGCCTGCGCATCGGTGTTGGCGACGATGAATTCGACGCCAAGAAGGCCAGATACAATCATGTTGTTGACTGCATTGCCGCCGGCTCCACCAACGCCACACACCATGATGCGGGGCTTCAGTTCGCGCAACTCGGGCGCCTTCAGATTGATGCTCATAAAACTGGCCTCTCGATTGGGGCGCCGCCAGCACCCTGGTCCTGATTTGTAACTCTGAGGAACTGTGGGGATCGGGCGCCGCGCCCGCTTCCCACAATCCGCCGCACGCTAGAAACTATCCATCAGCCAACGACCCATGCGGCTGATGTATCCGTCGGTTCCCGTCCCCTGCAGCAAGCCCTGCCGACGGGGTTCGAAATGTTCGATGCCGGCCACTTGTGGAAACACAAGCAGGCCAAGAGCCGCCGAAAACGCGGGGCTTTTTGCAGATTCCGGCAGGCCCTGGATGCCCAAGGGGCGACCAATGCGAACCTGCGATCCAAAAATATGACGCGCCACGTCCGGCAAGCCGGTGAGTTGGCTGGCGCCACCGGTGAGCACGAGCCGTCGCCCGGATTCGGCTGCAAACCCCGCCGCTTTCAGCCGGTCGCGCACGAGTTCCAAAGTCTCTTCCACACGCGGACGGATGATGCGCACGAGCTGCGATCGCGGCAGATGCGAGACGTGATCCCCCTCGTCGCCTGCCTGCGAGACAGCGATGGTTTCGCGATCATCGGAGGCCGACGCCATGCAGGTGCCATAGAGCGTCTTCAACCGCTCGGCGTCGCTGAGTTTGATGGTCAGCCCGCGCGCGATATCCATCGTGACGTGATGCCCGCCCACGGCGAACGCATCCACATGGGTCAGGTGACCACCGGCAAACACACCGATCGATGTTGTGCCACCGCCCATATCGACGAGCGCCGTGCCGAGATCAGCTTCATCATCCACAAGCGCCGACAGGCCGCCTGCATAAGCCGTCGACACCATGGCCTCTATATCGAGATGACAGCGCTCAACAACCAGCATGAGATTGCGGGCTGCCGCGCCATCACACGACACCACGTGCAGGTCTGCGCCCAGCGTGGTGCCGATCATGCCCTTGGGGTCGCGAATACCATCGGTGGCATCAAGCGAAAATCCGGTCGGTAGCGCGTGCAAAACAGCGCGACCATCGCGCTCTGTCTGTGCGGCCGCGGCTTCCAAAACGCGATGCAGGTCGCTTTCGCCGACAGCGCGGCCATCGATGGAAATCTGCGCCTTGAAATGACGCGAGCCAACGCGTCCGCCCGTCACATTGACGATCACGCTTTCAACCTGCACGCCCGCCATACGCTCGGCCGCATCAACGGCAAGACGAATGGCGTTTTCCGCCTCGTCCATGTCAACAACAGCGCCGCCCTTCATGCCGCGCGACCGCTGATGTCCGATGCCCAAAATGCGACAGCGGTGGGTGCGACCGCGCAGCACTTCCGATGGCTCTGCAGGAATAAGACGCGCCACCAGGCAGACGACTTTCGACGTGCCGATATCGAGCACGGAGAGAATGGCGCTCTTGCGGGCGGAAATGGGTTTTAGCCGTGGCGTGATGATCGGGGTCATGCGCCGCCCTTGCCCTTCTTGCGCGACAGGCTTTCAGCCCGTGCCGCAGCCGCATCCTCGGACAGGCGCGCAACGACGCGACCGGGCATGCGCAAATCGACCGACAACAGGTCCTTGTCGAGAATGCGATTGTCGCGCGAGAGTCGAACAAACTCCCGCAGCGCATCTTCGGCACCAAGTTCGGGCAATTTGATTTCAAGGCCGGAGATCAGCTTGATGTCCCAGCGGCGGTTGCCAACCCACATGCCGGCGCGAATCTTCGAGCGCAGGTCGCCGGACGCATCGAGCAGGCTGAGATATTGAGAAATGTGCGCATTGGCGCCCTCGCCCACCACAAACGGTAGGCTGAGATAACG
>CAIZGQ010000898.1 GCA_903932565.1 uncultured Hyphomicrobiales bacterium | reverse complement strand
TGCGCGTTCCACTCAAAATCCTGCGTCCAGTCGCGAACCACAAGAAGAGTTGCAAACTCGGCCATCAATCCTGAAAAGGCGCAATGATTGCGAAGATAAAATCCAAGTCGCTGCGCATGTGTGAGCAGCTCCGGGCTGCGGATCATCACATGCCAGGGGGCAGAAAACCCGGCGTTTCGCGTCGCGCGGAAATCCGCCTCGGCTTTGATCTGGGCGTCCGAATAAGCTTCGGGAGCAAGCGTGGAAAAGCGCGGAGCGGGTGTCATGGGCGTCTCTGATGTGGGGAGGGATCGTCGGCGTTCTCATTGCAGCTACAACCCTCACCCGGCGCGGTCCCCGCGCCACCCTCTCCCAATGGAGAGGGAGGAGCCGCAGCTTGATCCTTCTCCCACCGAACCCGGCTCTAGCCAGGGTTCGGCATCTGGAATGCGCAAGTCGGGTAGACCCGACTTGCGATGGACACAGTGGCATGCGGAGCATGACGGGTGAGGGTTTCGTTATGAAGCCTCACCTCACTCCGGCAAGCGCGGAATGCGCGTGGCGCCAGCAGGAGCCTTGTACTACGCCATGTTGAGCTCCATCGCCAGCAGCGTGTAGTAAGCTGCGATGCCGGTCAGATCGACCACACCCTTTTTGCCAAAACGCTTGTCGGCGCGGGCATAAGTTGTATCCGAGACGCGCTTGTTCTTGTGCAGCTCGGTGGTGAAATCATAAACGATTTCCTCGTCCTCACTCATGCCAGTCGGGCGGCGGCCATCGATGATCGCATCCGAAATGTCTTTCTTGATGCCCGCCTTCAGCGCAATCGGATTGTGGACATACCACTCGTAATCCTGCGTCCATTCCCGCGCTGTGATGAGAATGACAAGCTCGCTCAGCGTGTTGCCGATGGCTGAATTGTAGCGCAGATAATCGCCCATGCTGCGCGACAGGGTCATCACTTGCGGGCTGTACATCAGCGGCTCAAACGGGCCAAACACAGGCACTTTTCGGGTCGCGAGAAAATCCTCGGCAGCCTTTTTCTGATCCGCGTCATACTTGTCTGGCGCAATTGTCGGCAGGCGCTCCTCGGCGCGGGCGAGCGGCGCGAACGCCGACATCAGCAAGGCACTGCCTGCAACAGCCGCAACCAACGTGCGCTTCATCGAAAAAATCGACATGTTTCCTCCATATTTTTAATTCGCAGGTCGAACATAAAATGCGTTGGCCCCTGCATCAGCCAAATCAAAAACTTGCTATCAAGGACGCCCGGATCATTCGTCCGGTGCATCCTCAATGGGATCATATTGCTTCACATCGAAACCGAACAGGTCAAATGTCTGCTTCATGTGCGGCGGCAAGGGCGCTGTCACATCAATCGTTCCGCCGCGCGGATGCGGCAGCACAAGACGGCGCGCCAGCAGGTGCAATTTGTGCTCGACGCCAGCCGGAATGTTGCGCAACGGATCCGTGACGCGCGGATCATTCGCCGCCTTGTTGCCCATGTATTTGGGGTCGCCAATCATCGGATGCCCGATGGCTTCAGCATGGGCGCGCAGCTGGTGCGTGCGACCGGTGATCGGGCGCATCGACAACCAGGCAAGACGCGGCGACACTTTGTCGACGGTGGCGTAAAACGTCACTGAATGCTGGGCATCTTCCTCGCCATGCTTGGCGATGCGCATTTTTTCCGGATCACGGCGCTGGGATTGTGGGCGCTCGCCATCGCGACGCTCGGAGCGCTCGTCACCCATCCCTGGGCCTTTTGCAAGAAACAACGAGATGCGACCTTGCGGGGGCTTTGGCACGCCCTCAACCACAGCCCAATAAATCTTGCGGGCCTGACGCGAGCGAAAGATCTCCCCAAGATCCGCCGCCATCTTGCGGGTCTTGGCGATGAGCAACACGCCCGACGTATCGCGATCCAGGCGATGCACCAGCACGGGCCGCTCGCCTTTCTCGTTGGCGAACGCACCCAGCATGCCGTCGATATGACGTGTGGTGCCAGAGCCGCCCTGCACCGCCAACCCGTGCGGCTTGTTGAGCACCATGACATGCTTGTCTTCAAACAGGATCATGTCGCGGATGGTGCGCTGATCGGCTTCGATTTCGCCGGGACGCCGCACGGCAGGGCTCGCAATCGGTGCATCGAGTTTGAGCGGTGGCACGTGCACGCTTTGTCCGGTCTCCACGCGCGAGGCCGTCTCAACACGTCCACCCTCAACCCGCACCTGACCGGTGCGCACGAGCTTGGCGAGATGCGACAAAGGAAGTGCGGGAAAGCGGCGCTTGAACCAACGATCCAGCCGCATGCCGCCTTCATCTTCCGTAACGCTCAGCGTTTGAACATGCAGGGCCGCTTCAGCCGCAGCAGGGTCCTGCGTGATCGGCTTTTTCGTCGGCTTTTCCGTCGTGCGCTTGGGCCGCTCTTTGTAAACGAACGGCTCTTCATAGGGCTTTGCGAACGATTTGGACCCTGATTTTCCCGGCGCTTTGCGAACCGGTTTGCCGGCAGCAGATGTTCCACCAGCAGATTTGCCAGCGGCCGCCTCGGCAGTCTGGCTGCGCGCACCCGGGCGCTTGAATTGGGGAGGCCTGCTGCTCAAGATGTACTCCGGATCAGGGCAAGCCCTGCAAAACATGCGGCTATCGACAGGACGACCGACGCAATCACATAGATTGCGGCGCCAGACCCCTGCCCGCGCTCCCACAGCAGTGCCGTGTCGAGCGAGAAGGCCGAGAAGGTGGTGAACCCACCAAGGATACCCGTGGTCAGGAACAACCGCAGGTTTTGCTGGCCGCCACCGGAGCGAAAGGCGAACCAGCCCGCGATCAGACCCATGGAAAAACAGCCAACGATGTTGATGATAATGGTCGCGATCGGAAACTCGATTCCGCAATAACGTCCGCAGGTCACGTTCACGCCGTGCCGTAACGCGCCACCAAGACCCGCGCCCAGAAAAACAATGAGAGTTGCGTACATGGATCGCTCGTCGTGCCTGCCGAAAACAAACGATCCCCAGCGCATCACAACATGCGCCGGGGACCAATCAGATGTGTGCCTTCGTCAACATCTCAGCTGATGGAGGCCTATTCCTTGACGCTGAGGTCCTTCAGCTTGGCGAAGACTGACTCCACATCAAGCTTTTCGTGCTCGGCCGCCTTCGGCGCAGCAGACCCAAACACATCCTCACGCGAAGACGGACCCGGGGCTGTCGTGATTTCTGCTGGAACCAGCATCGCGCCCTGATCGGGCAGAACCTGATGCGGACGCTCCTTGGCAGCGCGATTGACCTCGACATCGAGGTCGATCTGCGAGCAGAGGCCCAGCGTCACCGGATCGAGCGGCTGCAAGGAGGCTGAATTCCAGTGGGTGCGCTCACGGATCGCCTGCAGCGTCGTCTTTGTGGTGCCCACCAGACGCATGATCTGCGCGTCCTTCAATTCAGGATGGTTGCGCAATAGCCAAAGGATTGCGTTGGGGCGATCCTGACGGCGCGACAGCGGCGTGTAGCGCGGGCCACGGCTCTTTTTGACTTCCGGCAAACGCACTTTTGAGACTGCGAGGTTGAGCCGATAGGCGTTCGCGCCTTCGCCCTTGGCAATCTCTTCGCGGGTCAGCTGGCCGGAGGTGATCGGATCATGCCCCTTGATACCGGCCGCCACTTCGCCGTCGGCAATGCCCTTCACCTCAAGCGGATGAAGTTTGCAGAAGTCAGCGATCTGATCGAACGTGAGTGAGGTGTTTTCCACCAGCCACACGGCCGTCGCCTTGGGCATCAGCGGGGCATTGCTCATAAGTCGTCTCCTTGTCGAGGCGCTCCGGCGGCAGACCAACAGGCGCGATGGCTCCCGCGCCGGCCCGGCCGAGGCGAAGCCTCAAATTCATCATCCATGACGGGAAGACGACTGAGATAGCCGAGAGGCGGCCCAAAGGCAAGGAATTGTGCTGTGAGGGGCGCAAGGGGCCCCCCACGGTTTGAATGCGCCGCTATCACACCAAGCTCGCCGTAAACCGCTGGATGCGTGAGCACGCATCTTCCAGCACCTTCGTGCTTGTCGCGTAGGAAATGCGGAAGTTCGGCCCCTGACCGAACGCCGATCCGTGCACGACCGCGACACCTTCCTGCTCCAGCAGGCCGGAAATAAAATCTTCGTCGGTGTGGATCACCTTGCCATCCTGTGTCGTCTTGCCGATGGCGTCTGCGCAGGACGGGTAGACGTAGAACGCGCCTTCCGGCATCGGGCACTGCAGGTATTTTGCCTGGTTGAGCATTGAGACCACAAGATCGCGACGCTCCTGAAAGGCCTTGCGGAACACCGGCAAATGATCCTGCGATCCGTTCAGGGCCTCGACGGCTGCAAACTGCGCAATCGTGGTCGCCCCCGACGTCTGCTGGCCCTGCAGCATATCCATGGCCTTGATGAGCACCGCAGGGCCCGCGGCATAACCAATACGCCAGCCGGTCATGGCATAGGCCTTCGACACGCCGTTCAAGGTCAACGTGCGATCATAAAGGCTCGGCTCCACCTGCAGGGGCGTCGTGAAGACAAAGTCGCCGTAAACGAGATGCTCGTACATGTCGTCGGTCAGCAGCCAGACATGCGGATGCTTCACCAGCACATCCGTCAGGGACTTCAATTCAGCTGCCGTGTAGGCAGCGCCCGACGGGTTTGACGGCGAGTTCAGCACCAGCCACTTGGTCTTGGGCGTGATAGCGCGCTCAAGATCCTCCGCCTGCAGCTTGAAGCCGCCCTTCAACGTGGTGCCGACGATGACCGGCTTGCCACCGCAAAGCTGCACCATGTCCGGGTAGCTGACCCAATAGGGTGCCGGGATGATCACCTCATCGCCGGGGTTCATCGTCGCCATGAACGCGTTGAACAGGATCTGCTTGGCGCCCGTGCCAACAATCGTATCGGATGCCTTGTAAGAAATTCCATTCTCGCGCTTGAACTTGGCGGCAATGGCTTCGCGCAGCGCAGGAATGCCCAGCACCGGCGGGTACTTGGTCTCCCCACGGCGGATGGCGGCGATACCGGCTTCCTTGATGTGGTCCGGGGTATCGAAATCAGGCTCGCCGACGGACAGGGAAATGATGTCACGACCCTGGGCTTTCAGATCCCGAGCCTTCTGAGTCGCAACCATGGTTGCGGAAGGCTTCACGCCCAGGATCACGTCAGCAATAAAGGCCATGTCTCGGCTCCAGAACTTTGAATAGGCATTGGGGTGGCTCAGGGCGGTCATCCGCCAAGCTGCTGGTCAATTCCCTGACCTGCAAGCGGCGCGGACCATAGGCGTGGCACGTGCGAAGGGCAACTTTTTTAGACGCACCATTGTTTTTAAGTCGCTTGGAACGGAAACGGCGCGGCTTTTGCTGGACAGCTTGGGCATGTGCGATGCCGCACTGCAGCACGTTATGGAAGGCAACTACCTTTAGGTCACGGCCCGATCCCAATCCGGCCTTCAGCGAGGAGCACGCCGATGTTTCGCAGCGACCGTTTCGAACCTAATTATGAGCCGCGTTGGGATCTTCCTCCCCAACGGCCAACGCCCTCGCAAAATGCACAACGTCAGCTCACCATGTCACTCGGGCTGATGCTGATTGTGCTCATCGCATCGGCACTTGTGGTCGCGGCGACAAATTTTGGACTAATCAGCCCGCCGGTTCAGACAGGCGCCATGGTACACGCCCATGCACACCATGCTGATGCCAGCGCGATGTATCGCCGCAGTTAAGCCGCGAGAAATTCCAGCTCGTCAAAATCGCAGCGCGTGGACCCGCGCGCGCGGTTACAAATCGCTTGACTTGTCAGAGCTGCGCAAACCGGGGCAGACTGCCAAAAGTGTCATCGAGGCACGCTTTTTGGGAGCACATCATGTCCCGTTCGTCTTTCTCGCGTTTCACCCTCGCGGCTGTGGCACTTGCTGCGGCATTCGCCCTGCCCGCCTTTGCCCAGACTCCGGCCACGTCCACGCCGGCCAAGCCCGCGACGCCGCCACCCGCTGCGACGGCACCGGCTAAACCTGCCACCGCAACGCCCGCCCCGGCGCCTGCTGCAGCCCCCGCTGCCAAGGCTGCCTTGCTCGACATCAACTCGGCCTCCCTGGCTGATCTCAAGGCGCTCAAGGGCGTCGGTGACGTACGCGCCGCCGCCATCGTCAAGGGTCGCCCCTACAAGGGCAAGGACGAACTCGTTCAAAAGAACATCGTCCCGCAGGGTGTCTATGATGACATCAAGGACCAGATTATCGCCAAGCAGAAGTAAGTCTCCGCAGGCCTTTCCACCCCGGACATGGATGGGGACAAATCGAAGGGCGGCTTTTCGCAGCCGCCCTTTGCGCCTAGATAAGGGAGCATGTCCAAGCGCCCCTTTGCTGATCTGCCGCCCGGCACCGAGCTCGACGATGAGGATGTCTCGGCGAGCACCCTGGCTGAAACGTCCGAGGCCGAAGGCGATGACTTTCTCCTCGTCGACGATGCCGAACCGGCCCTTGAATTTGCCCTCGACACGGCTGCGACGGAATCTCTTCGACGTGGCTCGGAGGTCATTCGCGGCTATCTGAAACACGCGCCGTCCGGACCCGGCGTTTACCGGATGATCGCCGACAACGGCGAGGTGCTTTATGTCGGCAAGGCAAAAAGCGTCAAACGCCGGATAGCCAGCTACGCCCGTCCCAACGGCCATTCGAGTCGTATCGCCCGGATGATCTCGCTGACGGCCACGATGGTTTTCGTGTCGACCCAGACCGAGACGGAAGCACTACTGCTTGAAACCAATTACATCAAGCAGATGAAGCCCCGTTTCAATGTGCTGATGCGGGACGACAAGAGCTTTCCCTACATTCTGCTCACTGGCGATCATGCCGCCGCGCAGCTGACAAAGCATCGCGGATCGCGCAATCGCAAGGGTGATTACTTTGGACCGTTCGCCTCGGTCTGGGCGGTCAATCGAACATTGAATGCGCTGCAACGAGCTTTTCTTCTGCGCTCGTGTACGGATTCCTATTTTGAAAATCGCACACGGCCATGTCTGCTGTGGCAGATCAAGCGCTGCGCTGGCCCCTGCACCAACGAAATTCCAGCAGAAGATTATGCGGTTCTGGTCAACGAAGCGCGCGATTTTCTCTCCGGCAAAAGTCGCGCCGTGCGCGAACAACTCGCACAAGAGATGAATGGGGCTGCCGAACAACTTGAATTTGAACGTGCGGCGCGCCTGCGAGACCGCATCGCGGCGCTCTCCGCCATTCAGGGCGAACAGGGCATCAATCCGCGAACGGTTGAAGAAGCGGACGTCTTTGCGCTGACCGAAGATGCGGGACAATTCTGTGTCGAAGTTGTCTTCTTTCGCACCTATCAGAACTGGGGCAACCGCGCCTATTTTCCGCGCGCCGATCGCTCGCTGTCAGCCGGTGAGGTGCTCGAAGCCTTCCTTGCACAGTTCTATGCTGACAAACCAAGTCCTCGCCTGATTTTGCTGTCCCATGCAATTGAAGGTGACGACATTCTGAGCGAGGCGCTGTCGGAGCGCATGGGACGCAAAGTCG
>CAIZGQ010000897.1 GCA_903932565.1 uncultured Hyphomicrobiales bacterium | reverse complement strand
GTTGTAGATGAGGGAAATGAGGCGTCTTTAAAAATCGCCAGAGCAGTTCTTGGAGGCGAAAAACTAATATTAAACACGGATACTAGCACCGAGGTTCATAGTTTCATAAAAATATTTCGTCTTAATGAGATGAGACTTTGAAATTGGACCACATCTCCGGAGTCACCTCGTTCGGTAAATCATTTCAGTAGAGGAACTCGATCTCGACTTCAAATCCGGCCATCAGAAATCTCCGTTCTGTTGTTCATAAATCAGGGCTTTGGCTTCGGCCTCAGCCCGCCATTTTGCGGTCTTGGCATCATAAATGCGATCTTCCTCACGCTTGAGGACAGCATCCATTCCACCAAACCTCTCCAAGATGATCCAATCGTCAGCCCGCAACTTACCCGGCTGCATAGGCTTCCGAGGCATCCCAGGCGTCACGTCATTGAGATCGCACTCATCCCAGCCTGCGCGCCGCCAAGCCACTCTGAGAGCCTCCTCAGGGTCTTTGTGGACGGATGCAATGAGTGCTCGCTGGGGTTGGCCCATGAGATTCGTCCAGGTGATCGGGCGGAAACCAGGCAACCGCTTCGGCGCCCGGGCCGTCATCTCTGTTGTCGCCTCTTTGAGCAGCGTCGTATCCAGATGCGCGGCAGCAGCCGGTGTGATCTCAGGATGGAGGACGCCGTTGGCAACGCGCACGGCATCCCAAACCTCGCCGCGCTTGCCAGCCAGAATGTCATCCAGTGAGATCAATTCATCAACGATGATTCCCGATGGGATGCATGTCGTCATAATCACGATGGTCGGTGTGTCAGCGCGGAAAACTGGGCGCAGACGGCCAATCAGCTGACGCGTCTCTTCATCGCGCCACTGACGATCAATAGCCTGGCCCCATTTGCCGGTGACCTCTGGCACTGGAATAAAAACATCGTGCCCTGACCGCATTTGGATCGTCCGCAGAATTGGCTTCCGAAGCAGGCTGACCTCTTTGCCATCCGCACCGACAACATAGCCATCACCGCGTTTATCATAAGGCTCCTCAGGCACGTCTTGATCGTATGAGAGTGCAGCAGCATATCCGTCCACAATCCAAATTGGCTGCTCTGTGCGGCCAATAGCAATGCCAGCCACATGCTCAGAGAATGCATCAATGCCACGTGTTGCGCCAAGGTGGCAGGCGTCGACGTTGTGCGCTGACCAGGATGCAAACAGGGCCTCTCTGACCTTGATCGTTGAGCCAACCATCACGCGCCCATGACCATGCGCTCCAGACACAAGCGAGATCAAATCGTGGGTTTTCGCAATCAGCGCATCCGCAGCGGCCTTTTTCTCTTCCGAGGCGTTCTCACCCGGCACAAAAGAAGATGTCGCATATGTCCGATCGGCAATGGCGACAGCCGTCAGATTCAGCGGCGCGTCAATCTCATGATAGCGGATCTCTGAGCCTTTAAACAAAACCTCGACAATATCCTTGTCAGCCGAGGCGTCCAACAGAAGCCAAGGCGAGGCGCTCCAATTCGGGGTTTTGCGCCATGAGAGCCGATAACCAACCGTTGGCTCCACGACAGTTTCAGCACCCTCTTTGCGCGCCCATGGAATCGTGATGCGCTGAAGGCGATAATCACGGTCGCCCTTTGCCAAGACTTTCGCGCCGCCGATCTGATCGCTGAGCAGCCATTCGCAGCGCTCCTCAATGATCAGCCAAAACCGCCGTTCGGTCAGAAGGTCAGTGCCAGCAGACGTCTCGACCAGTTGATTGATTTCCCACGGCTGCATTTCTGCGTGAACTTTGCGAACAACGTCTTGTGCACGACCACAAACTTTGAGTGCAGACGCGACCATCTCTGTGCCACGCGGATGCTCGAAGATCGCTTGTGCCGGACATTTGCCAGCAGCCATGGCCGCCAGAACAACATCAACCGCTTCCATGCGGTCACCGATCAGATGTTCTGGCAGCAACTCGGCCTCTTTTTCCTTTTTGGTCAGGTGAGGGGGCTTGCGACCAAGTTCGAGGCTTGTCGCGGGCAGGAACGTGGTATTGAGAAACTGAAACGTCATGCTTTCATCGGCAATGACCAGACGCGCATTCTTCAACACTTTCGGCAGGAAATTGGCGGTCGCGTAGACGTGCGGCATATACACAATGTCAGCCACAGCCGCGTCTTTCTGCATCTGGATTGCAGGGCATCCGACATAGAATGGGCAGTATTCTTCTTTCTCCGTCTCTACGCCGGCGCGGTCTTTTTCCTTGGTGATCGAGTGGCACAGCCCTGAGGCGCCGATGCCAGCCTCATTCAGCTTTTTGCGCTCGTCAGCACGCTGGCAACCAGCACGGATCATGCCTTTGTAGACCAGGGCCTTCACACCTTGTTCGCGGGCATAGGCGGCATGATCTTCCACGGTCGGGAAGGCGACGAAAACGCCTTCAAGTGCCAAGGCTTTCGCGGTCATTTCCAGGATATTTTGATGCGTCGGCAAGAGGATGATGATCGCGCCATGATCCACATCACCAACAAAGCGCGGATTCCGCTGCACCAGCTTGATCAGCTTTTCCTGCGTTTGCGTGCTCTTACCGGAGCCTGTAGGGCCGGTGATGAGGATAATGCCGTTTTCGCGGGCCACGAGCTTGTTGACGGCTTCCAGAGTCTCGCCCTCGAAGCCGAGTCTCTCGAGGGACAGCAGCTCGCCGCCCTTCTCGAGGATACGCATTACCAGGCGTTCGCCGAACTGGGTGGGAATGGTGGAGAGACGGATATCG
>CAIZGQ010000896.1 GCA_903932565.1 uncultured Hyphomicrobiales bacterium | reverse complement strand
GGACTGGCGGCGGGATCCGATTATTGAGCTTGTTCATGATGCAATAGCTCCGATTAAAGTTCTGACGGCTGAGGCAACGGACGCTCATCAATGACGATTATTCAGCCGCAATTCCCGCCGCGAACAGCGTTGGGTTAGAACGCTCTGCCATTTGCGCCGAGTGAACGGCGCGCCACTGTTTGTCCTCGATTGAGAGGCTTGCCCTGGCGGGCTTGGGCAGACCCATTCGACGTTCGAATGTGTCGAAATTTGTGCCCGGATAGAACGGCGTCAGGTTGAAGTTGATGAAGGCCTTGAGCCGGTTGCCCAAAGTCTGGCGAGCGAATGGCAGCGCCGCGTAGCGCCTCGCGGTCGTCTCAAAGCTTTCGGCGGGCGAGCCGGTCAACGCCTGCACGACATCGGTCACCCCGCCTTCAAAGGCGAAGGTGCCTGCTTTCATGTCTTCCATGTAATGGCGGAGGCAGGCAATTTGGTAGGCAGGTATGCCTTGCTGCTGCGCGACCTTACCCAGCATCCAGATCGGCATGTTGATAGCCAACACCGGGTGGCCGACGGCCCTGGCGACAATGGCCGCCATCTCGCGCGCGGTCATCAGCACCGGCCCGGTCGGACGATAACTTCTGCCAGCGTGGCGATCCGGCCCTTCGGCGAGCAGTACGGCGGCCGTCCGCCCCATGTCTTCGTTGGAAACCGGGGCAGCTTTGCCATCGCCGGAGATGATCGGGTAAATACCGAGCAGCGCGGCAAAATCGATCGTTCTCAGGAAGTTATAGGCAAACATGCTGGGATTGAAGATCGTGTGGGCGACACCGGGAATGGCGGCAAAGAGCTTATCAACCAACCATGTCTGTTGCGTCATCGCGGTTGGATGCGCCCGGTGCGAAGTCCACTGGCTCATCTGCACGACATGTTCGATCTTGGCCTCGCGCGCTGCCACCGCAAAGGCAGCTGCGCTCTGAATCATGTACGGCTCGATCAGCGGCAGGAAATAGGCCCGCTTCGTGCCGCACAAGGCGTCATACAACTGGTCGGGATCGTACATATCGGCCACGACGATCTCGACGCCGCGCTTTTCAAGAGCGGCACTCCGGGCGTCCAGTTTGTGGACCATGGCGCGGACCGGAAACTCCCTGGCGAGCAATTCCGACACGACGGGCAATCCGGTGCCGCCGGTCGCCCCGGTCACGAGGATCTTTGGCTTATGCATGAGCGTTCTCCCTAAGGGTGTTGGTCATTCACCGATTGATTTGATCGGGTCTCCGCCCGTGGGGTCGGAACCGGCCTTTTCAGATGTCTGCAAATCTTCAAGCCGCCTGAGCCGAAGCTCCAAGGCGTAGACGCGCGCCTCCAGGCTATCGTCGGACGTCACGTCCAACGCGGCATCGACAGTTCGGAGCCATGCGAGAAGGCGGCCCATGTGCGGAGCCTGTAAACGGTCGGGTCCAGCAGCCATGGGGTTGCCCCTGTTTGCAGCAAATTTAGATGACGCTCGTCATCTATTTGCTTAGATGACATATATCATCTAAGATGACAAGTGAGATTTGCTGGAGGCAAGTCATTTTCTGGAGGCGAGTCGATGCGGCGCTCTCGTGAAGCCAAAGTGGAGACGCATGATGCGATCGTCGCGAAAGCGTCGCAGTTATTCCGCGAGCGCGGGGTCGAGAACACGAGCGTCGGCGACGTCATGGCCCAAGCTGGCCTGACGCATGGTGGCTTCTATCGCCACTTCGAAAACAAGGACGCCCTTGTTGCGGCCACTGTTCGGACCGCCTTCGACGGGATTATTGAGGTGCTGGAAGACCGCGCGGCGGCAGTCGGACTAGGCGATGCCGTAAAGGAATACTTCGACGACTACCTGTCGGATGGGCACGTCGCCAATCCAGGTATCGGATGCCCGGTTCCATCCCTTGGAAGCGAAATCGCGCGGGGATCTGACGAACTGAAGGCCGAATTTGGAGCGGGCTTCAACCGCTCGCTGGCGGTGATTGCAAAAGGCTTACCAAACGAAGGAGCCCCAAATCGAGATGCCGCGATCCGCGAACTAGCAATGCGCATTGGCGCAATTGTCATTGCGCGCGCGAGTGACGCGACCACGGCCGGTGAAGTTCTTCAAGCGTGCCGCAGTGCCGGAAATAGCCGCCAAACCAAACCCTGAAATGCCAAGCTATCGATGGTGGTTTTATCTGGTTGGTCTGCTGCCAGTCCCGTAAGCATGGAGTTAAGCTAACCCCATGTCTACAGAACCGGCAGCAGGCCAAACAGCTTAACGAGCTCATCAATCACGCAACGTGAGGTAAGACGAATATCCTTTTGGCGTGAGATTTTTGGCGAACAAATTCTGAATCACGGGCTGACGACGATGGTTGCGTTCGCTCTACTCTAGCGCCGATGAATTCGGCCGCCGTCGTAGTCGATGACAGTTCCGGAGAGATAGCTGATCTGCGGGGATGAGAGTGCCGTGACAAGGCGTGCGACCTCGTCGGCCTCGCAGAGACGGTTGAAGGGTGTACCGGAGACGAATTCCGTCCAGCGTGCCTCATCGCCGAATTGGCTTTGTGCGCGGCTTTTTGCAACGCGGATCAGGCGGTCCGTTGCGGTCTGTGTCGGATTTATGCCGAAGACGCGCACATTCCAGTCGACAGATTTGGCACCGACCGCCTCCGTGAAGGCGATCAACCCTGCATTGGCGGTGCTGCCGCAAATATAGTTCCAGCTTGGCGCGCGGCCGGAATCACCAATGATGTTGACGATAACGCCTGTGGTTCGGTCCTTCATCAGTCTTAGGTAAAGTTGTGTCAGGTGAATGTAGCCAAACATCTTGAGTTGCCACGACGCCTGCCATTGCTCAAGATCGAGCGTGAAGAGGTCGCCGCCAGGAATGCTGCCTGCGTTATTGACCAGGATATCGACATCCGGGAACCGCGCCGCGAGTGCCGTGCGATCGGCCGCGACGGCCAGGTCGCAGGCCGCAGTCTCAATAGTCGCGCCCGCCCCAAGGCGATTGCTTGCATCGGCCAACGCTTCTGCGGATCGCCCCGTGAGGACAACCCTGCAACCATGGGCCAGAAATTCCTTGGCACACGCAAAGCCGATGCCCTTCGAGCTGCCGGTGATCAGAACCAACTTGCCTGCGAGGCTGTCTTCCATAAATCGTGTCCTGGAATTTGCGCCGCGGGCATCCACCGCACGGCCGCTGGAGCAAACACGTTCGAACCTACGCGGCCGCGATGTGCTTTTGGGAATGGGCCGCGCGCATGACCTGCATGATCTCGGCCTTGTGGCGAATGAAGCCTGGCGACGTCAGATCGTCGATGCTGCGCGGGCGCGGCAGTTGAATGGCGATCTGCTGGGCGATGCGGGCCGGACGCGCCGACATCACGCAGACGCGGTCGGCCAGCAGAATGGCCTCGTCGATATCGTGTGTCACGAAGACAACGGTGATTTTCAGGCGCTGCCACACATCGAGCAGCAGCTCCTGCATGGTGAGCCGTGTCTGCGCGTCGAGTGCGCCGAACGGTTCATCCATCAGCAGTGCTCGGGGTTTCATCACCAGCACGCGTGCAATTCCGACGCGCTGGCGCATGCCACCCGACAGTTGCGATGGATATGACTGCGCAAAATCGCTGAGGCCAACGAGATCCAGCATCTCACGCGCGGCCTGTTCGTAGACAGCCCGTTTGATGCCCTGCACGCGCGGCCCGAAGGTAATGTTGTCGAAGACCGTGAGCCACGGAAACAGCGCGGCTTCCTGAAACACAACGCCGCGGTCGGGTCCCGCCTTGTCAATCGTCTGGCGTTCAAACAACACCACGCCTTCTGTGGATGTCTCGAAGCCCGCCAGAATATTGAGAAGTGTTGACTTGCCGCAGCCGGAGGGCCCCAACAGTGCGAGGAACTCGCCTTCCTCAACAACAAGATCGACGTGATCCAGCGCCCTGACCGGCTTAGGGCCCGGATAAATCTTGTTGAGGTTCGAGATTTGAATGCTCGCCATTTTGCTTCGCCTATCGATTGGCATTCACGCGTCGCCACGACAGGGCGTAGCGTTCACACACCAGAATGATCTGATCGCTGAGCAGTCCCATCAGGCCAATCGTTGCCATATCGGCAATGACGACATCCATCCGGCCCACGTAATAGGCATCCCAAAGCGCGTAGCCGAGGCCAGACTTCACCGCGATCATCTCGGCCACGATGACGGCGGTCCAGCCGATGCCAAGGCCAATGCGCAGGCCCGTGAAGATCGCTGGCAACGAGGCGGGGACGACAACCCGCCAGAGAATATCAAACCGACCGGCACCCATCATCTCGGCGGCGCGCACAAGATCGCGTTCCACATGCCGCGCGCCCTGCGTGGTGTTGATGACGACCGGATAGAAAACACCAAGCGCAATCAGGAAGATGGCCCCGAAGCTCGAAATCCCGAAGACCGCGATCGAAAACGGCAACCATGCCGTGATCGGGATGGGGCGTAACAGTTGGATCAGGGGGTCGATGGTCTCGGACGCCAACCGGCTCCAGCCGATCATGATGCCGGTTGGGATGCCAAGGACGACAGCGACCGCAAACCCCTGCAACACGCGCGTCGTGGAGAAAATGACACTATCCAGCCAGCCACCGCTGTAGGGATTGAAGCCCAGGCTGTTGGTGCCGAAGACCCACGTATACCAGGCCTTCGCGACACGGTCGGGGGTTGGCAACACACCGCCGAACAGGGATCCGTGCGGACCGGCGAGCTGCCAGACGACAAGCACAACAACCGGCAAAATCGCGGCCGCCACGATCTTATTGGCACGGTTCGAGCTGAACAGTCGCGTAACGCTGTCCACGCCGGGCAATGCCGACGAGGTGGCACCATCGGGGCGAAGTCTTCGCGTGAGAGCCATGGTTTTTGCGGCACCTTACTGTTCAAGAGTCCGGCCCGAGCCGCTTTGGGCGGTCGGGCCGGCGATGGATGCGGTCTGAGATCAGAGACGCTTGGCGTCGGACACGATGCTGTCGTCCCAGTTCTTGGCGATCTCGCCCGATACATCTTTCTGAATGACGCCAAGGTCCGCAAACGCCTTGGCCTGGCGCTGGATCTGATCCGGCGTCACAACTGAACCCAGTGTGATCGGCTTTGCGGCTTCAGCGGCAACCTTGGGGTCGAGGCCGGTCAGCTTGGCATAGGCGTTCCCAAAAGCAGTCTTGTCGGCAGCGAGTGCCTTTTCAGCTTCGAGATAGGCCCAGACGAAGCGCACGACCGCATCACGCTTGGCCTGAACCGCCTGCCGCGTGGTCACCATCATGCCGAGCTCCGCGCCAACGGCCTTGGACTGGCTGTACTCCAGGTTCTTGGCAAAGTAGCCATAGCCCTCGATCACAGGGATCGATTCAAACGGCTCCCAGGTCACGATCGCGTCGACTTCCTTCGACTTCAGGGCCTGATCGAAGTTGGCTCCGCCGCCCTGAATGTTGACGGCCTTGAAGCTGTCGTAGCGCACGCCCTTTTCGACCAGCGTCGCGGCGAGCTGGAACCAGACGGCGGACCCGGGTGCAATGGCGACTGTTTTGCCCGCAAGGTCCGACCAGCTGTCAATCTTCAGGCCATCGCGCGCGATGACATATTTCGGCGACGAGCCCACGCCCATGAGCCCGACGATCGCATCAGAGCCGTTGGAGAGCGCGATTGCCAGATCCGCCGGGCCGACCGTCGCAACATCGAGCGAGCCGGCCAGCAGCGCTGTTCTCGTGTCGGCATAGCGGGCAAATTCCACGAGGTTGATGTTGATGCCGAGCTTTTTAAGCGGCTCAGCGATCATGGTGATCGGCGCAAGATGGCCGACTTTCTGGTAGCCCACCGTGAGCGTGACCTCCGATGGCAGAGCCGTTGGCTCAGCACGTCCGACAACTGGAAAGAGGCTCAGGCCGAACGCGACCATCGCTCCGACAAACCGGGCTTTTGAAGACACTTTGTTCATTGTCGTCCCCTTGATGCGTATGCGAAATGCCAGAAAGTGAAGGATTGGATGTCAGTGATTGGGCGTGTTGGCCCAGCTCTTGGTGGTCGACGTCCTAATGGTCGAGGTGGCGATGGCTGAAAGCCCCGGCCCCGAGACCGTTTGACCGATGCCTCGAACAATTCGCAGGCGCCAGACCGTGCAGGTTGGATGCCATCGTTGGAGGCCGAGACTATCGCTTCCGATCCGAGCGTCCATGACGCTGCGGCTCTATCAGTTATGCCGCAGTGCGGGAGAGCGTCCGGTGACTGGCTCCCGACTGCAGGCCATCTCTGTGGTCGCCAGGGCGAGGGGATCACGCGACCAGAGCGCTCGGGAGGCTGGCGACTTGCCATCCGTCCTTCTATCCGTCTTGCCGCCCCTCTTGGCACCACCCGCATGGTCAAAGGCCGGCGACCCGTCATGCATTTGGAGCGCCGCGATCTCGATCTGGATCGCCTTGCGAACCTCGCGCATGGCTGGGCTGAATGGCTTGTTCGGCAATGTGGCGAGCAACATGACGTTCGTCAGCGCCGGCTCGACGATCTGCCAGGCTGAGAGCTGACCACTGCGCAGGTCGTCAATGACGCAGCCAAGCGGAAGAATCCCATAAAGGGCCTCCGCCTGAACGAGGCTCGCCACCGTGCGCACCGCGTCAACCTCCATTTCAACATTGAGAACCAGACCGGCCTCGGCGGTGATCCTGTCGATCAGCCGCCGCAGGCCATGGCTTTGTCCCGGCAAAACCAGCGGAAGGCGGGACACCTGATCGAGCGTGACCTGACCGAACGCGCCCTTCGGCTCTTCGCGCCCGACAGCCGCATCGGGGCGTCCAACAAGATAGAGCGCCTCGCTGAGAAGCGGCTCCAGCAGAAGCGCGCTCGACTGTCGGGATTCGTGTACGATGCCGATATCGATCTTGCCGGACATCATCCAGTCGCAGATGTGGCCCGACATCCCATCCATCACGTGCAGCTTGATACCGGGAAAGCTGCGGCGCAGGCGCATCAACAGGGGGGCTCCGATCATCGCGCTGACGGAGGGCGGCATGCCGAGCGTGACCAGCCCGGTGGGAGCCAGTTTTTCCGCCTTGAGCTCGGCGCGAACATGTTCGAGATCATCGAGCGTGCGCTCGGCCACCTCAAGAAAGCGGCGGCCCGCGTCCGTTAGAGTAACGCCGCGGCCGTTGCGATAAAACAGCTTGGACCCGACCTCGTCCTCGAGCTTGGATACCTGCCGGCTGAGAGCCGGTTGCACCACCATCAGCATGGCAGACGCCTGCGAGAAACTGCCGACCCGTGCCACGGTTCGGAAATACTCGAGTTGTTTCAGTTCCATCTGCGTCACCCCGACTGGCAAATCTGCAGCCATGCCTGCAGGCATATCTGATAGTGCGTCGCGACGACCTCCCAGCCCGGGACAGGTGGATTATGGTCCGCTTAGTCGCTGACGTGCGCCCATCGGCGACGCCAGACCAGATGTGATAACGCAATTATCGCGCCAGTGGTTGGGCCGTGCTGCGTCGAGGTCTGCGGCAAATGTCAGCGCTGGTTCAGCTGCGCTGGCTATGAGGAAAGGACTGCCAATGTACACTTCCAATCCCCGCATCCCCTATCGCCTTGCGGGCGATGCACCGGAGCTGCCCTTGTTCGAGGGCAAAAGCATCCTGGTTCAGTTGGTTGTGAACATGGAGCATTGGCGATTCGATCATCCGATGCCGCGCGGCATCAGCACGCCGCCGCAGGGACGTCACAGCGTTCCTGACATTCCAAACTTTGCCTGGTCTGAATATGGCATGCGCGTCGGCATGCAGCGGATCTTCGATCTTTTCGAAGCGCGGTCGCTGCCCGCTGCAGCCAGTCTCAATGCCAATGTGATTGATATTTATCCCACTTGTGCGGAAAAGACCCTGAAATTGGGCTGGGAATTTGTCGGCCATGGGCTGTATCAGCAGGCCGTGCATACGGAAGCAGACGAACGCGCGATTATTCAGCAGAGTCTCGACAAGGTGAAAGCCTTCACCGGCTCGGCCGTGCGCGGCTGGCTTGGTCCGGGCCTCGGTGAGAGCACGGCAACGCCCGATCATCTGAAGGCTTGCGGCATCGACTATATTCTCGACTGGGTTCTTGACGACCAGCCCTGCTGGATGACGACGGCCAGCGGTGCGATGCTGTCGGTTCCCTACACGCTCGAGCTGAATGACAGCACGGTCTATGCGGTTGAAAAACATGCGACGGGTGAATTCGCCAATCGAGTCCGCCGGTCGCTCGCGGCCCTCGAGCGGGAGACCACGCATGGGCCGAAAATCATGACCATTGCCCTGCACCCCCATCTGGTCGGCGTGCCGCACCGCTTCACCGAACTGGTCGAAATGATCGACATGATTGCGGCGCATCGAGCAACGCGTTTCGTCACGCCCGGTCAGGTCTGCAAGTGGTATTCGGCGCTTCAACCTGCTGAGACGATGGCAGGCAACGCCCCACGCGTGGCGAGCTGAACATGGCAACCGATAACGAGATTATTGCCACGGCTGAAGCCGCAGGCCTTGGCAGGGCGGTCGCAGAGTGCCGCGAAGATGTTATTGCGGCCGCACGGAGCGCCGAAACATTTCGCGCCGGGCTTGGCGATCGGTCCGAGCCGCGTGTCGAGCCAACATCCGAACCTTGGCCGCCGATGCGGGTGAAGGTCCCCTCGTGATGGATCCCGCCGTCATGACGGTGGACGAAATCTCCGCTGGCTACCGAACGGGAGGCTTGTCCCCGTCCAGCCTTGTGTCGTCGCTCAGCGCGCGCATCGCTGCGCTCGAACCCGTGCTTCACGCCATGATCACGTTCGACGCCTCTGCCGTGCTTGCTGATGCCGAGGCCTGCGAAGCCGAGATGGCCGCAGGTGTCGATCTCGGCCCTCTTCATGGGGTGCCAGTCGCCGTGAAAGACATCATTGACGTCAAAGGCGTGCCGACCAGCTGCGCCTCTGCCGTCACGGCCAACCACGTCGCGGACGCAGATGCCGAGATCATCCGTCGGCTGCGGGCTGCCGGTGCCATCATTTTCGGCAAGACCAATACGCATGAATTTGCGTGCGGTGGACCGAGCTTTGACCTGCCGCTGCCGCCTGCTGCAAATCCGTGGAACACAGCGCATCATCCGGGCGGATCATCGTCAGGGTCGGGCGCAGGTGTGGCAGCCGGCCTCTTCCCCCTGGCGCTTGGGACCGACACCGGCGGCTCGGTCCGCCATCCGGCGAGTGCATGCGGCATCGTTGGATTAAAGCCAACCTACGGGCTCGTTTCGCGGGCTGGCGTCTTTCCGCTGGCACAATCGCTGGATTGCGTCGGCGGGCTGGCGCGCACGGTCAAAGACGCAGGCCTGTTGTTGAACGCTCTCGTTGGCCGTGACGATGCCGATCCCGCCAGCATTGCCTGCCCGTGGGACGACTGTACCCGCGACATCGGTCAAGGCGGCCTCGAAGGCAAGAGCGGCATTGAGGGCTTGCGCATCGGGTTTGTGCGCCATTTTCATACCGAGGATCTAGAGGCTCCGGTCGAGACCGTCGCTGCACTCGATGCCGCGGCCGACCTGCTTCGCGAAGCTGGTGCAATCGTCTCGCAGATCCGCCTCCCGCGACTTGACTCCTTCTTCGCCGCCAACCGTGTCCTGATGTCGGCAGAAGGCTTTTCCATCCACGCCAGCATGCTGCGCACGCGGCCGGAGGCGTATGGCAGTCTTGCCCGGCGCGCACTTATGGCCGGCGCCTTTCTCTCCGCCGAAGACTATATCGCGGCGCAGAAACTGCGCCTGCAGCTGATGGACGCGATGGAGCGGGCCTTTGACGCGTGCGACATCCTACTTCTGGCAAGCTCCATGGAGCCGGCAAGCCGGCTTGATCAGCCAGCGGAAACCCGCCGAACCTACACACGCCAGGCGCGCACGCCATTCAGCGTCACGGGCCATCCAGCACTTGCCATGATGGCCGGGCTTTCAAGTGCGGGGCTGCCATTGTCGCTGCAGTTTGCAGCGCGGAACTTCGAAGAACCGCTTCTGCTTCGTGTCGCAGCTGCCTACGAGGCCCTGCAGGGCTATCCAATCCGGCCACCGCTGGGCCGTGAAATTTGACGATGGTGCAGACAGACGCCCTGAGTTCCCTCCCTCGCATTGTGGGCTGCCTCGCACTCGCCGCACTGGGTGGCATGGTGGCAACCTGGCTGCATCTGCCGCTGGGATGGCTGATCGGCGCGTTGACCGCGACAGCCGCCCTCGCACTTTGCACAATCGAGGTGAAGGTTCTGCCCTATGGCCGGGAGCTGGCTCAAGGCGTTGTCGGCATCGCCTCCGGCCAACGATTGACACCAGAAGTTGCCGAACAACTCTTGCGACTGTTGCCTCTGATGCTCGCGGCGACGCTTTCGACAATTCTCTTCGCCTGTCTGCAGTCCGGAGTGCTGGCGCGGCTCGCGGGTGTGGACAGGCGAACGGCGCTCTTCTCCAGTCTCCCGGGGGGCGTTGCCGAAATGGCGGTTCTCGCCGATCGCTACCACGGCGATCCCGGGCTGGTATCCGTCGGGCAGTTCATGCGGATTTTGCTCGTTACGCTTTTGATCCCGCAAATCGTGCATGTCCTTCCGCAAGAGATATTCCACGCGGCTTCCTCGATCGTTTCGCCGAACCCGACCGGCTGGCCGCTCGGCACGCTCTGCCTGATTGCCATTGTGGTCGGCCTTGTTTTCGCGCGCCTGCGCATTCCCAATGGCTGGCTTTTTGCCGGCATCCTCGTTGGCGGAGCAGCCGGTCTGGCGCATGTGCAGCATGCAAGCGTTCCCACAAATGCAATCGTCGTGGCACAGGTGCTGATCGGCGCAGCATTGGGGGCGCGCTGCAAACCATCATTGCTGAAAAGCGGGCGCGTTTTCTTGCCGCTCAATCTGGCTGGCACCGTCATCCTGATCGGCTTCACGGTTGTGCTCGGCTGGGCCATCAGCACGTTCGCCGGCCTCAGTCTCGTCTCATTGGTTCTGGCGCTTGCACCAGGTGGCATCACCGAGATGTCGCTCGTTGCTTCCTCGATGCAGGTCGACGTGCTGATCGTCGCAGCCTTCCATTTGGTTCGGCTGCTGCTGATCATCGTGTTGAGCGTGCCATTAATGCATCTGTTCGCAAATACCCCTGGCCCAGATCAGAAACACCGCTGACCACGAGGGGCGCGGGTCCTCATGCCTTATTGAGGCCGGAAGGCTAAATTGAAGCCGCAAGACTATTGGGTCATCTCAACAGAATCGTCACGAACGCGTAAGGTGGACCCGTCGGTAGCCAGATCGGATACGCGTTCGAACGATCTCGTGCATCCGCTGCCGGATCTCGGTGCGGGGATCACGACCACTGGGCTTGCGTTGCGTGGAACGATGCTGGCGCGTCAATGCGCAGGCCCGCCGCTCGCTCTAGCCGTGACACGCTGTCACGTAGGCCACAACGTCCTTCATGAGCGCTAACCTGGGAACTTTTTTGATAGAACATCCTGGAGAATAGCTTTGTTGAGACTGAGTTCAGCCACCAGCTTCTTGAGCCCGGCATTCTCCTCAACCAGTTGATTCAGCTCGCGGACCTGCTCCGACTACAGCCCGCCATACTGCTTCTTCCAGCAATAAAAGGTCTGCCCCTAGACTCCGATCTGCCGGACCAGGTCCGAGACCGCCAGGCCCATCTCGGCCTGCTTGAGCACGGCTACAATCTGCTCGGTCGAAAAACACTTCCTCTTCATGGCCAATCTCCGCTCTTACCAGGGGAAAATCCACCAAAAAAACTAACATCAAATCCGGACCACTTCTGCCGTGTCAGCTCACATGAATGGCGGTATCCACGATGCGCTCAATCTTGCCAACAGACTAATTGATGTTTGGAACGGAAAATCGCCAATGCAGGAGCTTGATCGTTATGACTTGCAGCGGCGGCTCGTAACTCTCGAAGACGTAGAAAAGCAGAGAATCGAGAATAAGAAAAATCTTGAGGCGCAAACACCGGAGGATCAAGCTGCCTTTCGTACGCGGATGCGGGCTGCTGCTGCAGATACTGACCTGGGACGTGCCTATCTTAAGCGGGTTTCCATGATCGCGAGTCTAGAGCGAGCCGCTGAGCTTGGCTGAGAGGATACAATACCTGGAGTACACTTCAGAAACTAAGCCATAGCTTGACGATGGTTTTCATTTCCGCGCCCGCGCGTTTCGCCGGAAATCTCCGGAAAATATTTTGCATTCTCGCGTAATGGTTCAATTAGAAAGAAGAACTTTACATTTGCAAACGTCCGCTTCTCACCCATAGCGGCCGAAACACACGTAGGCTGGTGACACATTCATGCAGCTGGGAAGGTCTGTAT
>CAIZGQ010000895.1 GCA_903932565.1 uncultured Hyphomicrobiales bacterium | reverse complement strand
TACCCAATGTTGGTGGTTTCGGGCGGCCAACTTCGGGGTCGATCTGGAAATTCACCTCCGGCAGATCCACGATGATCCGGTCCGGCTGGTTCAGCGGCGTCGCGAATCCGGCAATTGAGTTCGATATGTCAAAGACCAGGCGCGTGATGTTGCCTTGCGTCTCGATCCGGACAGCCGAGGCGACCGGTGTTGCCACCGCTGATTCGGCCGATGCGGTCACTGCCAAGTTGCGACTGGGTGGCGGCGCTGTGATGAATCGCGGACGGGCCAAGCTCTCTGCGCAAGACAAGCCCAGAAGCAGCATTGCGAGCAGCACGCGTGAAACAAGGACGTTCGCACGCGAACGCGCACGCCCCGACCGGGCCACGGTCAGGTGCGCCACAGGCAAGACAGGAAGGGAACGGCAAAGCTCTGGCATCAAGGCAGATTTCTTCGCGGAAACAGGCTGACGTCGGGCGGACGCTGACACGCAAAGCAAATAGCCAAAGTCGTTTGCGGTGACCTCGGCAAGATTGTCATGAGTACTAACCGATAGGGGCTTCATGGTTAACAGCCTATCACCAAGCCGCAGGTTCCTGCCTGACGAGCGTGGCTTTGAAGCAACAGGGTCCGTAAAACTTGCCAAACCCGCGAATTAGGCTCTAAGGATAAATATCCCGTCCGGGATGAACGGTCTGCGACCGTTTCTTTTTGACCTGCGCGGCCTCGTTTGCCTGTGCAGTAAGTCGCTCCCCGCGCGTATCCGCGTCCTTTCACAGGATCGGCCCCGTTGGTGGGGTCAGTGACTTAGCCCCGAAAGAAACCGTTGCCGGGATTTCCCGCTTTCGTTTAGCCGGACTGGATCATTACGGCGCTCTCTGAGCGCTGCTCCAGAAGGTTCTCGGGACAATGATAAGCCCCGCCACGCATATCAAGCCATCGCACGGGGGGTGCGAGCCAGAGCGGTCGTCAGGCCGCCAGGCGGGCTTGTGGCGCGGTGATCGGCGGCCCCTTGTCCCGCTTCGTGCCTCATCTTTTGTTCTGCATTTTCTCGAGTTGCATCGCGGCGTCGCCGCAGCGGCCTTTGCCCTTGGGCGCGTGGCCGATCTTTATTTTCCTTCCACCTTTGATCTGTCTGGTGCCCAGCGTCGCCGCACTCCGGTGCGACGGGCGTTCATGCGCCCCGCGCCCCATTGGGCGGCCGTGGGCCCCGGCGGATCCGCAAGAGTTCAACATGGCCAACAAAATGCTCATCGATGCATCTCACCCGGAAGAGACCCGGGTTGTGGTGCTGCGTGGTAATCGTGTCGAAGAATTCGATTTCGAATCCGCCTCCAAGAAACAACTTCGCGGCAATATTTATCTTGCCAAAGTCACGCGCGTAGAACCCTCGCTCCAGGCGGCGTTCATCGAATACGGTGGCAACCGTCACGGGTTCCTGGCCTTTTCTGAAATCCACCCGGATTATTATCAGATCCCCGTCGCCGACCGTCTGGCACTTCTGGAAGAAGAAGCCCGCCAGCATCGCGATGAGGAGGAAGAGGAATCCCGTCCGCGCCGTACCAACAACAATCGCCGCAGCCGCCGCACGGGTGGCCGCGATCGCGGGTCTGAGCGCCGCACACCGGCGGATGGTTCTGTCAGCGAGCTGGCACCCGCCCATGAGGATGACGGCGACCAGCCCAACGCGATGCCGTTCTATGAGACAGGTGCGTCACCAGAAGAGCCGCTCAGCAACGACAATGCCGAACTGTTTGGCTCCGAGCCTGCTGTTGATGTCGTCCCGCACGAGACAGTTGAACCGGCAGCGGCCAGCCATGATGACGCGCCTGCCGAGCCTCATGCGCATGAGCACGCGCATGAGACTGCAGCTGACGACCAGCCGCATTACCACGAGGCGGACGAAGCTCGCCCTGTGGAGACCGCGCACGACGACTTGAAGCACGACGAGCCGCGCCGCGATGATGAGCATCACGACGACGACGCCCACGATGATGAGGGTGACGACGACGGCGAGCACGAGGAAGAGCACGTCGAGCAAATCGGCGGCGACGCACTCGAAGAATTCAACACACGTGCGCCGCGCCTGCGTCGCCAGTACAAGATTCAGGAAGTCATCAAGCGCCGTCAGGTGCTTCTTGTGCAGGTCGTCAAGGAAGAGCGCGGCAACAAGGGCGCGGCTCTGACGACGTATTTGTCGCTGGCTGGCCGCTATTCGGTCCTCATGCCCAACACGGCGCGCGGTGGTGGCATCTCACGCAAGATCACCGACAATGATGATCGCAAGCGCCTGAAGGCGATTGCATCCGAACTCGAAGTGCCCGAAGGCATGGGTGTCATCCTGCGCACAGCGGGTGCCTCGCGCACCAAGCAGGAGGTCAACCGCGACTTCGAATATCTCCTGCGCATGTGGGAAACCGTTCGCGAAATCACGCTGAAATCCTCCGCCCCGACGCTGGTGTATGAGGAAGGCTCCCTGATCAAGCGCGCCATCCGCGATCTCTTCAACAAGGACGTTGAGGAAGTCGTTGTGTCGGGCGATGCCGGCTACAAGGAAGCGCATGATTTCATGCGCATGCTGATGCCGACAGCAACGCGCAACGTGATCCATTATCGCGACCAGCAGCCGCTGTTTGCACGCCATGGCGTTGAAGCGCAGCTCGACTCGATGTTCTCGAGCCAGGTGACGCTGAAATCAGGCGGCTATCTGGTCATCAACCAGACAGAAGCACTTGTCGCGATTGACGTGAACTCGGGTCGCTCGACCCGTGAGCACAATATCGAAGACACGGCCGTGCGGACCAATCTGGAAGCCGCTGATGAGGTCGCGCGCCAGTTGCGCTTGCGCGATCTTGCGGGCCTCATCGTGGTCGATTTCATCGACATGGAAGAGCACCGCAACAATCGCTCGGTTGAGCGGCGGTTGAAGGAAGCGCTGAAGAACGATCGTGCCCGTATTCAGGTCGGGCGGATTTCGCACTTCGGCCTTCTTGAGATGTCGCGCCAGCGCATTCGCACAGGCGTGATGGAAGGCTCGTCCGTCATCTGCCCGCATTGCGCGGGTGCAGGATCGGTGCGCTCCACAGCCTCCATCGCACTGCATGTGTTGCGGGTTCTGGAAGACACGCTGATCAAGAGCGCGGTTCACAATCTGATCGTCAGCTGCCGCTCGAATGTTGCGCTGTACATGCTCAACATGAAGCGCGCGCATTTGCTCGAAATCGAGACCCGCTTTGGTGTTACGATCACCGTGATGGCCGACGACAGCCTGAGCGGCACGACCTACCACATGGTGGAGCGTGGCGATCTGGCTGTGCCACCGCCGGTGCCGTTGCGCCCCTCGCTAGTGCAGATTGATTCTATTCCCCCGGCTGACCTCGAAGACGAGGACCTGCTGGAAGATGAGGATGATGTCGAAGGCCCCGCCGCTGAAGGCGAGAGCCAGAACGACGTGCCCGTTGAAGGCGAGTCCGAGGCCGACATGCAGCGTCGCCGCCGTCGGCGTCGGCGTCGGCGTGGCCGCGGTTCGGATCGCGATTCATCCGGCGTTGATGTGAACGCGCCGCAGCCCTCCGATGATGCGCTGGCTGTCGTGGCTGGTTTCTCAGGCGCTTTGACCTCGACCCGCGATGCGACATTCTCGGATGGCGAAGTCGACGAGTTTGAGGCCGAAGGCGAAGATGGCGACGAAGCCCTTGAAGCTGGCGCCGAGCGCACGGAAAACGGCGAGCCACGTCGGCGTCGGCGTCGCTCGCGTCGTGGTGGCCGCAATCGCGGTCGCGAGGACGAGGCTGGAACGTCTGACAGCGCAGCAGCTCCCGCCGAAGTGGCAGCCACCGAACATCCGGATGATCGCCCCGTGCGTCGTCCCGGCGGAAGCTGGGTGCTGAAAGAGGCCGAGAGCGCGCCGCCCGATATCCATGCCGGGCACGAGATTTCGCCGATGCCGTCTGCCGACGCTCCTTCTTACGCGCCGCAATCCTTTGCGACGGCACCGGTGCCAGTTGCGCCTGTGCCTGTCGCAGCCACGCCTGTCGCAACACCTGCGCCCGCGCCAGTGGCAGCGCCTGCTCCAGTGGTTACGCCTGCTGCGATGGAGACACCGGCTCCCGAGCCGCGTCCTGTCGACGTCTTGCCGGAGGCGCCTGCGCCCGAGAAGAAAAAGACCGGCTGGTGGGGTCGCGCCAAGGCGACCTTTGGCGGCGAATAAACCAAAGCCAGACGTTGCTGAAACAAAAACGGCGCCCTTCAGGGCGCCGTTTTTTCGTTTGGACCGCGCGGGGATTAAGCCCCGGCAGCCATAAACATCTTCATCCGCGACACGGCTTCAACAACGTTGGCCTCTGATCCGGCGAAGGACAGGCGCATCGCCTGGTGCCCGCGCCTGCGGTCAAAATCCAGACCCGGCGTGGTCGCCACACCACCCTGCTCCAGCAAGCGCTTGCAAAAGGCCAGCGAATCCGAGGTGAAGTGCGAGATGTCGATGTAAATATAGAACGCGCCATCCACGGGCAGGAATTCCCCGAGTCCGAGTTTGGGCAGTTCCTCAAGCAGAATGC
>CAIZGQ010000894.1 GCA_903932565.1 uncultured Hyphomicrobiales bacterium | reverse complement strand
CCTGATCCGAGAACGGGATTTCCTCATAGAGCGCTGTGCCAATGCCCTGCGCGATTCCGCCCTGCACCTGACCATCGACGATCATCGGATTGATCATGGTGCCACAATCCTCGGCCACAACGTAATCGAGTATCTCGACAACGCCGGTCTCGGGATCGACAGCAACTGCGACTGCATGGGTTCCGTAGGAAAACACACCAGCCGAGTCGGAGGGTTCGTAAGTTGAAATATTCTCCAGCAGCGGGTCCTCGCCCGCGGGCAGAAGTTCCTGGCGTATGTTGGCCGCCCGCGCGATTTCAGCAAACGGCACCGACCCCGCGGGCCCATGAACCGCACCGTCCCTGATCTGCACGGATGACACGTCGGTCTGCAACATATGCGCACCAATGCGCATGATCTTGTCAGCAATGGCGCGCGCCGATTTTGCGACCGCGCCGCCTGAGAAGACGATGGTGCGCGATGCAAACGATCCAAAGCCGAACGGCGCCGTCGATGTGTCGCCGTACCGGATGGAGATCGCGCGCGGATGCAGGCCAAGCTCGTGCGCTGCAATTTGTGCAAGCGTTGTCTCATGGCCCTGGCCATGATTTTGCGCACCGACGTAAAGGATGACGGACCCATCGGGCAGCATGCGCGTGCGTGCCGATTCATATCCCGGCACAACGCGCGATTTGCGCTTCGACCATTCGACCTGGCCATGCCCGCTTTGCTCTGCATAGAACGCAAAACCAACGCCAATGCGACGTCCATCGGCTTCGCCTTTGGCCTGACGGACGCGAATGCGCTCAAGGCCGATCATGTCCACGGCCTTGTCGAGGGAGGCATGGTAATCGCCCGTGTCAAACATGTTGCCGCCGGCCGTTCGGAACGGCAGCTCCTTGCTCTCCACCATGTTCAGGCGACGAATGTCGGACGGTTCGCGGCCAATGGCATGGGCAACCTCGTCAATCAGACGCTCAATGGCAAAGCACGCGCCGGGCCGCGCAACGCCACGGTACGGGCCCATGGGAGCCTTGTTCGTCGCCACTGTGAACGTGTCGATGGAGAGATGTTTGATACGATACGGGCCCGGCAGATTGCGCGCAGCCATGCTGGCTTCCATAAAAGCCCCGGTCGGCCAAAGCGCGTAAGCGCCCGCATCGATATAAACGCTACCTTCAATTCCAAGGAGGCGCCCGTCGTTGTCTGCTGAAATTGTGAGATCGTAGAAATGATCCCGCGCGTGAATGGACGCAAGAAAATGCTCGCGGCGATCCTCAATCCACCGAACGGGGTGTTTGACCTTCAGCGCAATGGCAGCGACGGCAATTTCCTCCGGCAGCAATCTGTTCTTGCCGCCAAAGCCGCCGCCAACATCGGGTGCAATCACACGGATTTTGTTTTCCGGAAGCCCGAGCGCCATGGCAAGGCCAATGCGCATCACGTGCGGCCCCTGCGTGGACAGATGAACCACAAGCTCCTCTGCACGATCATCCCATTTGGCAACAATGCCTCGGCATTCGAGCGAGACAGTGGCCTGACGATTCATCTTGAATCTGCGATGCAGGCGGATCGGGGCCTTTGCAACGGATGCAATATCGCCTTCAACAACGGGCGCGCGGATAAAGGCATTGTCAGCCCAATGATCGAAAAGTTTTGGACTGCCAAGTTGCATGGCGTCAACAACATCGACCACCGCCGGCAAGGCTTCAATCTCAACGATCACGGTCTCGCTGAGATCTTCAGCTTCCGCGCGTGAGCGACCAAGACAAGCGGCAATCGCCTGTCCGGCATAACGCACTTTTGTATCGGCCAGCGCGGGATAGGGAGAGCTTTTAAAAGCAACAAGTTCGGGCCCGGCCTCCAGAACGGCCGTGTTCAAATCTGATAGGACAAAGACCTTTGATGCAAATCCTGTCGGTTTAGTGACATTTTTTAGCATGCCATGGGCAACGTCGCTCCGCACAAAGGCAATGTCCTGCATGTGTGGCAGCTGGATGTCAGCAATGAACTGCCCGGCGCCCAAGAGGTAGCGTGCATCCTCCTTTCGGAGAAGGCTTGCACCAATCCAGCTTTTGGCATCATGCCCAGCCATTGATTTCCAAATCCACGTTTATGCTGTCTATCAGGGACTTTTTTGAGTCACCGGAGAATCTGCCGCCGTGTCAGGATGGAAGATCGCTTTTCCATTTTGCAATGATGCGCGCATCCAGTGCCTTGCTTGAGCGCGCAACAACCGGAAAGCTGTCCTTGCGTTTGAAGGGCTTGCAGGCATTGACGATAACGCGACCGTTGCGGCGATCATCATCTCCATCGTAGCACATGGGGTCCAGCGCCGAACTCCAGCCGCCTTCAATGATGTCGATGCCCTCACGCGTATCGAGCCGCGTGGACATTGCCCAAATCACATCAGCCGTATTGGTCGGATCGATGTCGTCATCGACAACGATGGTCCAGCGGTTGCAATAAGCGCCCGCGTGGCAATGGGACGCGACCATGCCAACCTGCTTGGCGTGACCGCCGTACAATTGCTTGATGGCGATTGTCAGCCAGAACCGGCTGCCGCCAGCCTCATGCGCCCACACGCCTGTGATGCCGGGAATGCCGGCGGCCTCCAGCTGGCTCCACACGGCGCCGCAACGATACGCACCCAGGTAAAACGTGTTGTCATTGGGCGGAACAGCCGGAATGGCGCCCACAAGGATCGGATCGTTCCGGTACATCATCGTTTCAATGCGGATCGCCGGCTCCGGCCGACTGCCGCCCGCGTAATAACCCGTCCATTCGCCCAACGGACCTTCCTGCAGCACATCGTTGGCGCCGATGTATCCTTCAAACGCGATCTCCGCATTTGCAGGAACAGGCAGTCCCGTCTTGGGCATATTTAAAACTTCAACAGATTCCCCAAAAATTCCACCCGCTGCTTCAAGCTCACTCTTGCCATACGGAATTTCGAGGCCCGACAGCATGAAGATCGCAGGATGAACGCCCACGACAACCGCAACCGGACACTTTTCGCCGCGCTCGTGATATTTGTTCATCAGCAGCCGGCCATGCTTGCCCGGCGACATCATGACGGTTGCAACATTGCTGCCCTGGACCTGTACCCGGTAGGTTCCCGAATTTATCCAACCGGAATCAGGGTCTTTCATGATCACGAGACATGCTGTGCCGATGAAGGGGCCGCCGTCATGTTCATGCCAGATGGGTGTCGGGATGAGGTTCAAATCGACAGCCGCACCCTCCAGAATATTGTCCATCAGCGGACCGCGCTCGACGCGCTTTGTCGGGCGGCTCGGTCCCTCGCGCATGTAGGTTCGCCACCATTGCACGAGCTCGTGTTCGGAGGCATTGGCTGACAGCCCGAGTGCCAGATTGATCCGGGGTGTCGACGTCAGGATATTGGCGAGGACACGAAAGCCCTTTGTGTAATTGGGAACTTCATCAAACAAAACCGCAGGATTTCCCATCTTGCGCATGTAGAGATCGACGATGCCGCCAATCTCCTCCTGGGGTTCTGCCCCGTTGATGCGCTTGAGTTCCCCGTTGGCTTCAACGTCGGCGAGCCAATCACGCAGGTCTTTGTTTGCCATCTTCAGTGTTCCTGCCACGCATTGTCAGGCATCAATCAAAAAAACTGGCCTGATCATTTCAACGCTGAGCCTAGCACTTCGAACTCTCTTGCCAAGCGTTTTTCAGGTCGTGCGCTCATATAAAAGGCCATCGTCATATGGACGAAACGCGCACCGTGCCGAACGGACACAAGGTTGCACCGCTTCCAAGCAGTTTGCGGATTTTATATAAAATCGGTCCCGGTCTCTCGCCGCTCGACGTTACGAGTCGAGGGGCTTCGGCTGCCGCAGTCTGGCGGCCTGCAACAAGTGAAAGATTGTCTGCGGCAGAACAGGCGTCTGGCAGATCTGAATGTCGAACGGGCGCAACGCGTCTTCAATTGCCGATATGATCGCCGCCGCAGCGGGAATGGTCCCCACCTCGCCAACGCCTTTTGCACCAAGCGGATTGATGGGCGAGGGCGTCTCCCGATAGATGGTTTCAAAACAGGGGAGTTCCGCAGACCCTGGCAGGGTGTAATCGGCGAGGGTTGTTGTCACCGGCTGTCCGGCATCATCGTAAGTCATCTGTTCATACAGCGCGTTGCCGATGCCATGCGCAATGCCGCCACGGATCTGGCCGTCGACAATCATGGGATTGACCCTGATCCCCACGTCCTGAAGGGCGATGTAGCGAAGCACGCGAACCTGTCCGAGGTCGATATCAACTTCCACCTCTGCAACATGTGACGCGTTTGCATAGGTCAGCGCTTCGGTCTGCCATGTCAGATGCGACTCCAAAGATGGCTCAAAACCGGGCGGAAATGAATAGCCAGGTGCGCCCCGCAGAATGCGGGCGAGGTCACCAAGCTTTAGTCCCATGTCCGGCACGCCCTTGACCCGCACGTGTCCATCGACAATCTCGAGATCGTCCACACTGGTTTCCAGCATGTGGCTGGCGAGTCTCTTGGCTTTTTCCGCAACATCACGGGCAGCGAGAAAAACCGTTGATCCCGCAGTCACAAGCTGGCGGCTCGCAAATCCGCCAAGCCCGAGCGGTGCGACGCTTGTGTCACCGCAGATGACAGTGACCTTGTCCGTGGACACGCCAAGTTGCTCGGCGCAGATCTGCGCCAGCGCGGTTTTGATACCCTGGCCCATCGCGGCGGCGCCCGTGAAGACAGAAATTTGTCCCGTCGGGTTGATGCGAACAGACCCCGACTCAAATGGTCCCCGCCCCGTTCCCTTGACCGCATGCGCAAGGCCAATCCCGATGTAGCGTCCCTGCGCCCGCGCCTTGTGCTGACGCGCGGGAAACGAAGTCCATGCTGCGGCTGACAACACGTCGTCATGGCAGGCAATATAATCGCCACTGTCGTAGGTGATGGCGGCGCCCGATCTTGCTTTCATGGGCTTGGTATATGGCATGAGTTGGATCGGGATGAGGTTGCGTCGGCGGACCTCTGCCCGGTCAAGACCAAGGTTTGTTGCCACAAGGTCCATCAGCCGCTCCATCGCAAAGGCTGCTTGCGGATAGCCCGCACCGCGAACCGATGAGGCTGGAACCTTGTTGGTGAACGCCACAAGAATTTTCATCGCATAAGCTGGAACCAGATAGGGCCCAGGAACGGCGGTCGCTGAATTGTAGGGGAGGTTCACAGCCTTCAGCGCATACGCACCCTGATCATGAATGAGCTGACCGCGAATGCCGCGAATAACGCCATCATCCGTGACTGCAATTTCAAGGCTCCAGAATTGGTCGCGTTCCTGCACGGCGCTGATGCAATGCTCCTGGCGATCCTCAACCCATTTGAGACTGCGACCGAGCAGCTTGGCCGCAGCCGGCACTGCCAGCTCTTCTGGATACACGCAATATTTCGGGCCGAATCCACCGCCGACATCTGGCGTGATGACGCGCAACTTATCATCATCCAGATTCAATGCCTGCAGAATTGCCTGGTGAACATCATTCGGCATCTGCGTCGACGACCAGACTATCATCGACCCGTCAACGCGTGGTTCCGCAATCACGCCGCGCGTTTCCATCGGATGCGCACATCCACGATGTTGAAGCAGCTCTGTCTTGAAAACATATGCAGCCCCTTCAAACGCTGCATTTATATCGCCATAGGCAATGTGCATTTCATTCAGCACGTTT
>CAIZGQ010000893.1 GCA_903932565.1 uncultured Hyphomicrobiales bacterium | reverse complement strand
GACGAGCTTCTTTCGGGCAATGATCAATGACCGCACGGCATGAGCGGGCAGCGACTTCACGTGAACGGGTTTGAAGAAGCCAGTTCGCGCGAGATGAGCCAGGCCGCGAGCATCATTTCGGTCGGTCTTGTGCGTCGCAAGGGACTTGAGCGCCTGATACGCTTGCCGGCTCTCGATGCAGACAACAGGCAGGCCGAGCTCCACAAGCCCGTGATAGAGCATCGGCGCCATCCGTCCGGTCTCAAACACGACCCGTCGACACTGCGGTGCGCGGGCTAGCGCCGACGCGATCGCAGCCGGGTTAGACGCCGTCTTGGCTTCAAGTATCACCGCGCCCTCGCGATCGACGAGACAGACGTGCGTTTCGTCCATCGAGATGTCCAGTCCTGCAAAGTACTCCATAGTCGGTCTCCTCCTTATGTGACGGACCCGATCGGGACTGTCAGGAATTTCGTGTGTGGGCCGGGCGGTTGAACATTTTTAGGCCATCGCCCTTGTGAACCGCTGCTCGAACAGAACAGCAAATTGGGCCTTGGCCATCGACCATTCCCGGGCGGGCATGGTCCATTCTTTCTCTGACCGGTTCAAGACCAGGTAGAGCAATTTCAGCGCAGCTTCATCCGTCGGGAAATGCCCCCGAGCTCGAACCGACCGGCGCAGTTTCGAGTTCAGGGCCTCGATCGCGTTGGTCGTATAAATCAGCCTACGGACATCTTTGGGGAAGGCGAAGAACGGGATGACCTCCGTCCAGACCCGACGCCACGACATCGCGATGGCAGGGTATTTCTGCCCCCATTCGCCCGCGTCAAAGGCCTCCAGGGCTGCGTGCGCGGTGGCGGCGTCCACCGCCCGGTAAATGTCCTTCAGGGCGCTGGCGACCGATTTGCGGTCCTTGTAGGACACAAAATCCAGGCTCGTGCGGAGCAGGTGGACGATGCAGGTCTGGACCGTCGCCTCAGGAAAAACTGCAGTAATGGCCTCCGGAAAGCCTTTCAGGCCGTCGACCACGGCGATCAGCAGGTCATCGACGCCGCGGTTCTTCAGTTCGTTCATAACCCGCAGCCAGAACTTGGCGCCTTCGTTCTGCTCCAGCCAAAGGCCCAGAACCTCTTTGCAGCCATCGTGCCTTACGCCAAGGGCGATATGAACGGCCTTGTTGCGGACCAGACCCTCGTCGCGGATCTTCACCCGCAGGGCGTCGAAGAACACCAGGGGATAAACCGCCTCCAGCGGGCGGGCCTGCCAGCCAGCGATCTCATCCAGCACCGCGTCCGTCACCGCGCTGATCAGATCCGGTGAGACATCCACGCCGTAGAGATCGCGTAGATGGCTCACGATTTCCCGGGTGCTCATTCCCCGCGCGTACATCGAAATGATCTTATCATCGAAGCCTGGGAACCGACGCTGGTACTTGGCGATCAGCTGGGGGTCAAAGCTCGCCTGCCGGTCCCGTGGAACCTCAAGCTCCAGCTTGCCGGTCTCGGTCAGAACCGTCTTGCGGCCAAACCCGTTGCGGCTGTTGCCAACGCCGCCTTCGCCCTCAAGATGGTAATCCATCTCCGCGTTCAGCGCCCGTTCGGCCAGCGCCTTCTTCAACCCATCCAACAATCCGCCTGGGTCAAAGGCCGTCTTTGCATCGGCGCCAGCCAGTAGCTGGTCCAGCAGCGCATCAGGTATCGAGGGGTCTTTCCGTCGAGCCATGGGATATCTCCTTCTCTCCCATTATGCCCGGCCCACACACGAAATTCCT
>CAIZGQ010000892.1 GCA_903932565.1 uncultured Hyphomicrobiales bacterium | reverse complement strand
GCAGGTGATTTGACGCCCGCCAGATTGAATGACGACGGCTGGTCGGCCGCTGTGGAGGCCCAGCGATTGCGCTGCTCATTGCCCGGCGAGGCGGAGGCAATCCAGGAGCCGATGGTCATGTCGAAATCAAAGTTCTGCCGACGCCGCTGGTATTGCACATCATCGACCACGCGCACGCGTGCCAGAATGCCAAGTCTCTGCATCGTATCCGCGTAGATCAGCGCCAGGCGCTCGGCGGCACGGTCCGACACCATGATTTCGAAGGCCAGTTTCTCGCGCGTCAGCTTGTGCATGAGTTCGCCAGCCTCAATCTCCCAGCCGGCATCCTGCAAAAGCCCCAAGGCGCGATGGGCCAAAGTCCGATCGCGCCCAGAGCCATCACTGATGGGTGGTGACCATGTGCCCTCCAGGATGTCCTCGCGCACCACGCCTGGAAATGGCGCCAGCAACGCGCGCTCCTTTTGGTCAGCGGGGCGCCCATGGCTCGACAGCGGGCTTTCGTCGAAATAACTTTTCGTACGGTGATAAAGACCGCCAAAAAACTTCGCGTTGATCCATTCAAAATCGAACAGCTGGATCAGCGCCTCGCGGACTTTGATATCGTCAAACAAAGGCCGGCGCGTGTTGAAGACAAAGCCCTGCATGCCCTTGGGGCCGCCCAGCGCAATTTTCTCGCGTTTGATCAAGCCATTGCGCGCGGCAGGAAAATCATAGCCCGACAACCAACGCGTCGGGCTTGTCTCATCGCGGTAATCAATCAGCCCGGCCTTAAACGCCTCGTACAGCGTGTTGGCATCGCGAAAATACTGAATGCGGATTTGGTCGAAATTGAAAAGACCTTTGGTGAGCTGCAGGTCTGCGCCCCACCACGTTTGGTCGCGTGTGAGGACGATCTCGTCGCCGGGCTTCACCGATGTCACCAGATAGGGCCCCGATCCCAGCGGCGGGAGAAGGCTCGCCTCGGCAAACTTTGCAACATCCGTGCGATGTTTGGGCAGGACCGGCATGAGGGCCAGGATCAATGGCAGCTCGCGATCATTCGCGCCGCTGAGATCATAGGTGATGGTGTGCGCATCCCGCGCCACAATGGATTTTACAAGGCTGTAGGCGGAGCGCTGCTGGGGACGACCTTTTGTCTTCAAAAGCTCAAAGGTAAAAAGAACATCCTCGGCCGTGAGCGCAGCGCCGTCGGAAAAGCGCGCCTTGGGATTGAGATGGAACACGAGATGTTCCCGTGCCGCATCGATCTCCAGCGAACTCGCAATTTGTGCGTAGAGGCTGAACGGTTCATCGCCGTTGCGCGCCATCAGGGATTGAAAGACGTTGGTGCTGAGGCCCTGCGCAGCCGAGCCCGCCTTCACATTGAACGGGTTCAGGCTGTCGAACGTGCCCGAAAAGCCCAGCGACAGCGTACCGCCTTTGATCGCATTAGGATTGGCATAGGGCAGGTGCGCGAAGTCCGCGGGCAATGCCGGGAGGCCATGCATGGCAATGCCATGCTGCGGGCCGCTCAGGGCTGAGGGGACCCCCGCAGGCCTATCGCCCGCAAGGGCTGACGAAACCGGATGCGCCCGCCACGCCTGTGACAGCGCCCCGGACAGAGCAAGGCCGAGGAAGGCTCGGCGCCGAATCGGCAGCGTCCACATCCCTTATGCATAAGCGATGTGGAGGCTCCCGTCATGACACGCTCGAGGCACCCACGCCCCCCGATGACATCTATTCCACCAGATTGCAGCTATTCCACCAGATTAATGGTGGGGTCCTTGCAGAGGTTCTGGGCAGGAACCTCGAGGCTCGATTCATCATCAAAACTGCCGGAGAGGGTAAAAACGCAGCCAGCTTTCTTGGGCAGGGTGGCAAGAATTTTTTGCCCCGATCCCAGGTCCCTGGCAACGACGATCGGCGCGCCGGGCGCGGCACCTGCGGGCGTTATGGTAAGTTCGCTCAACGTGACAAGGCGCTTGTTGTCGATCTGGATTTTGCCCTTGGGCACCACAACCTTCGCGCCGGGCTTTGCAGCAACCTTGGTGCGGACTTTCTTCTTGGCGGGGGCGGCAGGGGCCTGTGCCGTCGCGTCCTGTGCCCAGGCTGATGTGACCAGCGGAGTTGCGAGAGGACTTGCCAGCAATCCCGCAACCATGCCTGAAAGAGCCAGTGTCCGGGCCAACGATTTACGCTTCACCATTCATATTCTCCGCCGTCATAGCCCGAGAGCTTAACCGGACTGTTGGGCAAGTTGCAATCGATGTGCCTGAATCATGGGCGATGTGAAGGGCAGCTGTTTGGACACTGCCTGCCTAGAGCCCCGGCAACAACGTCTTGTCGGGCGCAGCCGAGGCGGCGACTGCCGCGCGCAACATCGGGATGATGGCCTCGACCTTCGGGGTCACCAATGTGACCACTTCTGCCGAGGGCCTGATGAATCCCTGTTCGCGCATGTGGCCAAGAAGCGACAGCAAGGGTTGCCAGAACCCGGAGATATCAGCCAGCAGAACCGGTTTTCTGTGACGCTGCAACTGCACCCAGGTCAATTGCTCGACCAATTCCTCGAGCGTTCCAATGCCGCCGGGCAGGGCCACAAAGGCGTCGGCCTTTTCAAACATCATCTGTTTGCGGGTATGCATGTCGGGCACGATGTGCAGGTCCTGCACGCTCGTCAGCATGTTTTCCTTCTGCCGCAGGAAGTCGGGGATAATTCCCGTGACGCGCCCGCCATGGGCAATCGCGGCGCGGGCCACAGCCCCCATGAGTCCGTGATTGCCGCCGCCATAAACAAGGCCCACCCCCGCCTTGGCCATGGCCGTACCAAGCTCCTCGGCAACGTTCATGAAAACTGGATCAACGCCCTCGGCCGACCCGCAATACACACAAATGTTCTTCAGTTCAGACATCAAGCCTTGCCTTGTCGTGCGGCCGCGTCATGCAAGTTCGCCGCGGGCACTTTCTGCTGCCGCGCGAATGGCGGCAATGTTTCGACCATAGCCCGACGGGCCATCCTTGAAGACGGACGATCCAGCCACGAGGAGATTGCCGCCTGCCGCCGCAACCTGTGCTGCATTGTCCGGGCCAACGCCACCATCCACTTCGATGTGGATGTCATGGCCGCGCACCATGTCGCGGATGGTGGCGATCTTGGCGAGTTGGGAGCGCAGGAACGATTGTCCACCGAAGCCCGGATTGACGCTCATCACCACCACGCAGTCGATCATGTCGAGCACATCAGCAATCGCACTGGCGGGCGTCGCCGGGTTGAGCGCTACGCCGGCCTTGATGCCGTGCGCGCGGATTGCTTGCAGGGTGCGGTGCAAATGCGGACCGGCCTCGGCATGGACGCTGAGGCGGTTGGCGCCAGCTTTCACGAAGGCGTCGATGTAGGGATCGACCGGGGCGATCATCAGATGGACGTCAAAAAACGCCTCTGTGTGGGGGCGAAGTGCCTGCATCACCATGGGGCCAAATGAGATGTTGGGCACAAAATGTCCGTCCATGATGTCGATGTGGAGGCCATCGCCACCGGCTGCCAACACGGCCGCTGCATCGTCCGCCAGCCGACCGAAGTCGGCGGACAGGATTGAGGGCAGAATCTGGAGAGGCTTCATGGCACAGGGCGTCCGACATGGGGGATGACGGCGCGTAGCATGGAGGGGTGGCAATGTCGACCTTGTCGGGAGGGGGTGTCGAGGGGGCGCCTAACGCGGCGGCCCGTCCGGGATAATGGCAAACTTGACGCCCAAAGCCCGCAAAACCGCGCTGACTGTTTCAAATCGAGGATGCGCACCTGGTCCGAAAGCCTTGTATAGGCTCTCACGTCCAAAGCCGGTTTGTTTCGCGATTTGGCCAATTCCGCGCGCTTTTGCGACATCATCCAATGCCGCCAAAAAAACGTCCGGATTAGGATCTTCAACGGCTGCCGAAAGGTACTCGGCGATCACCGCATCGCTGGTCAAATAGTCAGCGGCATCAAAAGGCGCAACGACATCGGTCATTGTTTTATTTCCTTGAAGTCACGAAATAATGCCTTCGCAAGAGCGATATCTTTCTTCTGTGTGGATTTGTCGCCACCTGCGAGCAAGATGTAGACGGCGTCACCAGTGCGACCGAAGAAAATTCGGTAGCCGGGCCCCACATGCACCCGCATTTCCGACACGCCTTCGCCAACTGCTTTGCAATCACCAAGATTGCCCAGCATCGCGCTTCGAATGCGGGCCAATATCCTTGCCTTCGCCGTTTGGTCGGCGAGTGCTGCGAGCCAGCGATCAAAGCGATCCGTTCGAAGGAAGATATACACGAACTGCATCGTATCCGATAGGATACTTTTTACAAGCTTAGCTTAAGGTTGGGGCTGCAGGGTCACGGGTCCGGGATTTATGTTTTTAGACAAAGTTGCTGGTTATCCGCACTTTCTTTCCACCCTCACTTGCTGTTGGAAACCTTGAAGCCGATGCGAAAGCCGCCCCAGTGTCGCCCCTGCACGCGCACGGGGGCAGAAAGGTCCTTCATCAGCGCATAGGTGCCGCCGCCCATGTCGCGGCGATAGGTCTGCATCAAGAAGCGCTTGGTGTTGCGAGCAGCACCCAGCCCCGTGCGGTCATCAAAGATGCGTCGATTGCGGCAGTTGGCCGTGTTCCAGGCGGGATCATCACCCTGTGGCTGGGAGTAAATCAGATTGTGTGTCGGCAAATATCCGTTGCGATCAAGTGCGGCGCAAAACACCACGCGCGGATCAATCTCAAGGATTGGCTCTTGCAGGCGCGGCAAAAGCCAGTCCGTCAGGCGCAGAAAGCGCGTGGTATATTGGGCGGGATTTGTGCCTTCGATGAGCTGATAGTCTTCGTCAAAGAGATCGGCGAGGGTTACTTTTCCGCGCTGAATGGCTTCCTCGAAAAGGTCGCCGATTTTGGCGGCCGTCGCGACAGCTGTCTCGATCAACACGCTGTCTTCGGTCTCAACGCCGGAGCTTGCGATAAACTCGATCAGGTCTTCCGAGATGTTCAGGAGTCGGCCAATTCGCGACGACGCGTTCTCCAGGGATTTCGACGATGTCGACACGCTGTTGGCGACGCCGCGCACTTCGCCAAGGACGCGCTCACCCAGGCGAATGTTGCTGGCGACTGGGTCAGCGATCCCCTCGATCTCCTGAATAAGACCGGAGACAACCTTGGTAAAATTGTCAAAGTCCTCCATTTTGCTCGACATTTCGCGATTGTCGCGCGAGGCCATGGAGGCTTTGGTGGCGCTTTCAGCACTCTGATGAACAAGATCGCGCACGACACGTGTCAGCCGATCAAGTTGCTGCGCCACGTCCTTGGTGACGGCGCTTGTTTCTTCCGCGAGTTGCTTGACGGCAATCGCAACAACGGCAAAGCCACGGCCGGCGTCACCCGCGCGTGCGGCTTCAACGCCTGCATTCAGCGCCAGCAATTGGGTTTGTGTTGAGATCGACTGGATCGAGGCGCAGGATTCCCGCACACCTTCAATGGTGGAATTGACCTCGCCCAGGGTAGACGAAAACGCCTGCGTCGCTTGCGCCAACGTGTCGACATTCGTCACCGCGCGCGCCAAACCTTCGCGAATGGCGGAGGCCGTTGACGTCATCCCGTCCTTGGCTTTGCCAGCATTATCGCGGGCCCGGTTTGCGGATGTTGCAATTGATTTGTTGGCCTCCTGAATTTGCAGCGCGGATACCGCCAGTGTCTCGGACGCTTTGGCTTGCTCCCGTCCTTGACGCGTGACTTCAAGAATGTCGCCGTCAATGTCCGCAATCTCGACGCCGAGCGCACCAACCTGCGTGCTCATGCTGCCCACAATGCGCGTCAGGTCATGGGCCCGGCGGCTGTCTTGCGAAACTGGCGCTGGCACCAGGGGGCCCGCTGGAACATCGGAAACGGGTTTGAGCATGAAGAGTACGCCTGTCTGGACCAGAACTGATCCTGGATTCGAACCTAGTGCGCCAAGCTTGCACCAAGCATGATCTTGGCCTTGGAGGCAGATGCGGTTTGCGGGTCGGACGGGGCGCGCCCCGGTCCCGGGACAGAAGCAACCGATCTTGGCAAAACATGGCGTCGCGGCGCAGTGTTGAGCCTCGTGCGCAGCCGTGACTTTGCCCGGTTAGCGGGGATCATTTGGGAGACTAGATATGGCCAAGGGATATTGGATTGCGCACGTCGATGTGAGGGATGTTGAAGGCTACAAAGCCTATCAGGCGGCCAATGCGATCGCCTTTGCCAAATATGGCGGGCGTTTTTTGGTGCGGGCTGGTGCAGCCGAGCTGATGGAGGGCGCATTGCGCGCGCGTCACGTCATCATCGAGTTCAAGGATTACGCGACTGCGCTCGCCTGTTACCACTCGCCCGAATATGTCGCGGCCATGCAAAAGCGGCTCGGCAAAGGCGACATCGATCTCACCATTGTGGAAGGCTACGATGGCGCGCAACCTGCTTAGCACAATTACGGATCAGGGCTTGGGCAGGCCCTGCAATGTGGCGGACAGGGATGAGCTGCCAGCCTTGCAGAAGGCGCTGATATCCTTCTGCGCATCGGCCTCGATGGCATCATAGACTGCCTGGCGGGCTGCCTCGTCGAGGCCGCTTTTCTGTTCGGCAACATCAATGGCGTCATCAAGCTTGCTTTGGTCGGCACTTGAAATCTGCACATCCTTGCAGGCAGAAACTTCAATATCGACCTGATAGAGTTGACGCAGTAGATCCTCGGCGTCCGAGGCGCGCGCCATTTGTAACGGGGCGGCCATGGCAAACCACACCAGACATAAAGCGCGACAAGCAGACCGTTTGCGATGGCTCATGCTGATGGCTCCCACGGATGCGCCGACATCGCTCAAATTCGATTAAATTTGTCCTCCCACGCGGGCAGGGCTCCTGTAAACAAAAGAGGCTTGGCACAGTAAACGCCCCGCGCGATGGCACGCGCCAGACAGTCGGTTGCAACTTGTCCAATCTCGACAAGATCGCCCGTGTTGGGTGCTTTTGGATGTTGTCCCGTGCCAGCGGCAAACACAATGTCCCCATCCATGGCCGTGTGCGCGGGGCGGATGGCAAGTGCGATGCCACCCTGTGCCTGCACGGCGAGCCGCTTGGCTTGCGCCTTACTCAGGGGCGCATCTGTCGCGACAACGGCAAGGGTCGTGTTCTGCAGCGCGTGGCCCTTGATGCGCAGGCGCAGGTCCTGTGGGCTGACCCGCGCCGGGCTGCCGAGCCAGCCAAACTCGCCAGCACCGTTGACGTATTGCTCAAACGGCGCTGCCCAGAAGTGCGGTCCATCGCCAATCGTAACGCTGCCGACCGCATTGATGGCCACAAGAGCGCCGACCGTGTAGCCAGACGACGTGCGCGCGCTGGTGGACCCGATCCCGCCTTTGAGATTGACGGTGGTCGCCCCAAGCCCCGCGCCGACAGAGCCAAGGTCAAAGTCGAGCGAATTGGCCTCGGCCGCGGCAAACCCCAGGTCGAAATAGGGCGGCTGGCGGGCCCAGCCCTTGTTGCCGCCGTTGAGGAGATCAAACAGGATCGCACCGGGCACGATCGGCACGCGCGCCGCGCCGACCTCGAAGCCCCGGCCTTGCGCCCGCAAAAAGGCCTGCACCCCGCCCATCGCATCAAGTCCGAAGGCAGAGCCGCCCGACAAGACCAGCGCGTCCACCGCCTCGACGCTCATGCCGGGCTCCAGCAGGGCTGTGTCGCGCACGCCCGGGGCGCCGCCGTGGATGGCGATGGACGCGACCGAAGGCGCATCGAACAGGATTGCCGTGACGCCGCTTGCCAACGCCATGTCCTGCGCATGGCCAACCCTCAGGCCCGCCACATCCGTGATGAGATTGCGCATGGATCGTCCTGTCTCCACGGTTTGTTTGCGCATCCGACAGGCAGCATTGGACCATGTCAATTGACCTTGCCGACTGGGCAGCGCAGATAAGGCACGTAAGTCCGCATGTGCGGGCAGGCCGGCGCGTCACCACGACGAGATGCCGTTACATCCTGCATGGCACGCAAGCTCAAGAGGGAAGCAGCGCATGGCAATGACAATGTCGGGTGAGGTTGTCCTCCCCGCGGACCAGCAAACTGTTTGGGAAAAGCTGAACGATCCGGACGTTCTCAAGGCTTGCATTCCCGGCTGCCAGTCTCTGGAGAAGACCAGCGACACCAGCTTTGTGGCCGTGGCAAAGATCAAGGTTGGACCGGTGTCGGCGACCTTCAAGGGGGCTGTGAACCTGACCGATCTCGACCCGCCCAATGGCTACACGATTTCCGGACAGGGTGAGGGCGGCGTCGCTGGCTTTGCCAAGGGCGGCGCAAAGGTTGGCCTCAGCGCGGCAGAAGAGGGCGGCACCAAGCTCTCCTACAATGTGGAAGCCAATATTGGCGGCAAGCTCGCCCAGCTTGGCGCGCGCCTGATTGACGGCGTTGCCAAGAAGATGGCCGACGAGTTCTTCCAGAAGTTTGCGGACGCCGTAAAAGCTGGCTGATCCAGCTCGATTTTTTCAAATGGCGGCAGCGCAACTGCCGCCTTAACCTTTTCAAGAGACCCCGATGATCCCGCGTTATTCCCGCCCCGAAATGGTTTCCATCTGGGAGCCGCAGACCCGCTTCAAGATCTGGTTTGAGATTGAAGCGCATGCTTGCGATGCGCTCGCAGACATCGGGGTCATTCCCAAGGCCAGTGCAAAAGCGATTTGGGACAAGGCGGGGAACGTCACGTTTGATGTGGACCGGATTGACGAGATCGAGCGCGTCACCAAGCACGATGTCATTGCATTTCTGACGCATCTGGCGGAATTCATCGGCGCGGATTCGCGCTTTGTGCATCAGGGCATGACGTCGTCGGATGTGCTCGATACATGCCTCTCCGTGCAATTGAAGCGCGCCGCCGATCTGCTGATTGCCGATGTGGACTCGCTGCTTGGCGCCATCGAACGCCGCGCGTTTGAATTCAAAATGACGCCCGTCATTGGGCGCTCCCATGGCATTCATGCCGAGCCTGTGACGTTTGGCCTGAAGCTCGCGCAGGCCTATGCGGAGTTCACCCGCGCCCGCGCCCGTCTCGTGGTGGCGCGTGATGAAGTGGCGACCTGCGCCATCTCCGGTGCGGTCGGCACCTTTGCCAACATTGATCCGCGCGTTGAAGAACATGTTGCCAAGATGCTCGGGCTTGCGGTGGAGCCGGTGTCCACGCAGGTCATCCCGCGTGATCGCCATGCCATGTTTTTTTCCACACTGGCAGTTGTCGCATCATCCATCGAGCGGCTTGCCACTGAAATTCGCCATATGCAGCGGACGGAAGTTCTGGAGGCGGAGGAATTCTTCTCCGCCGGCCAAAAGGGATCGTCGGCCATGCCGCACAAGCGCAACCCGGTGCTGACGGAAAATCTGACAGGCCTTGCGCGGCTTGTGCGCGGCATGGCGCTACCGGCGATGGAGAACGTCGCGCTCTGGCACGAACGCGATATCTCGCATTCATCCGTTGAGCGCATGATAGGGCCGGATGCGACCATCACGCTCGACTTTGCGCTGGCGCGGCTCACCGGCGTCATCGACAAGCTCGTCGTTTATCCTGAAAACATGAAGAAGAATCTGGACCGTCTCGGCGGTCTCATTCATTCCCAGCGCGTGCTTCTTGCACTTACGCAAAAGGGCGTGTCGCGCGAGGATGCGTATTCGTTCGTGCAGCGCAACGCGATGCCGGTGTGGCGCGGCGAGGGCGATTTTTTCGAGCTTCTGTCAAAAGATCCCGATGTGTCCAAGGCACTTTCCAGCGCTGAGCTGAAAGAATTGTTTGATCTTGGCTATCATTTGAAGCACGTGGATACGATTTTCCAGCGCGTGTTTGGCCGCAGCTGAGGAAGCAATGTAAACCCTCACCCGGCGCGGAACGCGCCACCCTCTCCCAAGGGAGAGGGTTATCCTTCTCCCGCTTTGCGGGAGAAGGTGCCCCGCAAAGCGGGGCGGATGAGGGTCTTGCAAACCTTATTTCGCCCCAGCTTTCAGCAGCTTGTAGAAAATCGCATCAAGCAAAGCCTGAAACGACGCGTCGATGACGTTGGCGGACACGCCAACCGTCGTCCACTCATTGCCATCACCGTCGACAAAGCCGATGAGCACGCGCGTCACGGCATCCGTGCCGCCCTGAAACACGCGGACGCGATAATCCCGCAATTCGAGATCTTCAATATGGCGCTGGTACGCGCCCAGATCTTTGCGCAGCGCAAGATCCAGCGCGTTCACCGGGCCGTTGCCCTCGGCGGCTGAGATCATGGTCTCGCCATCGACGTTCACCTTGACGATGGCCTCCGACACGGTGACGAGTTCGCCGGTCGCATTGTGACGACGCTCCACATTCACGCTGAAGCGCTCGACCTCGAAATAATCCGGCACTTCGCCCAACATGCGACGCGCCAGCAATTCGAAGGACGCATCCGCGCCTTCATAGGCGTAACCAAGGGATTCTTTAAGTTTCACTTCTTCGAGCAAGCGACCGATGCGCGGATCATCCTTGCTGACTTCAACGCCAAGGCGTTCCAACTCGGCAAGCACATTTGATTTTCCAGCCTGATCCGATACCAGAACCTTTCGCGCATTGCCCACGGTTTCCGGCGGCACATGCTCATAGGTCTTGGGATCTTTCAGAACGGCTGAGGCATGGATCCCCGCCTTGGTCGCAAAGGCCGACGCCCCCACATAAGGCGCGTGGCGGTCGGGCGCACGATTGAGAAGTTCGTCGAGCGTATGGCTGACTTTGCTCAAGGACGCGAGTTGAGCTGCGCTGACGCCAATCTCAAAATGATCCGCATAATCGGGCTTCAACAAAAGGGTTGGAATGATCGAGACGAGGTTGGCATTGCCGCAACGCTCGCCAAGCCCG
>CAIZGQ010000891.1 GCA_903932565.1 uncultured Hyphomicrobiales bacterium | reverse complement strand
GCGAGAAATGCCACGGCCTCGGCTTGTCCAATGGCGGCAAAGCCGCGCGGTTTGTCGAGGTCTGAGGCGATCTTTGCCAGAAACTTGCAATAGCTCAAACCCACCGAGACACTGATTCCCACCTCGCGCTCCACGCGCGCGGCAAAGCGCACCAGTGTTTGTGCGGCCGAGCCGCCGTGCAATTGCTGCGTGCCGGAGAGATCGAGAAACGCCTCATCAATCGACACCGGTTCGACCAATGGGGTCAGTTCCAACATCAACGCGCGGACCTGCCGTCCCACCTGCTGATATTTTTCCATATTTGGGCGCACGACCACGGCCTGCGGGCAGGCGGCCAGAGCCTTGAACATCGGCATGGCCGAGCGCACGCCGTAAGTGCGCGCGATATAGCAGGCGGTCGAGACAACGCCCCGGGTGCCGCCGCCAATGATCAGCGGCTTGTCGCGCAGGCTTGGGTCGTCGCGTTTTTCGATGGTTGCGTAGAAGGCATCACAATCGACGTGGGCAATGGCGAGGTCGTCGAGTTCCGGGTGCCAGATGAGGCGCGGCGATCCGCAGCTTGCACATCGACTGGCAGGCCCGCTCTGGGCCGCAGAGCAATCCCGGCACAGGGGCGCTGCGCTGCGCGTGGCGCTCACATAAAATCCTCGGCGCTCGGGCCAGCCAGCACATCGCGTGCCTTCAGGACTGACGCTGGGTCATGCCCGCCATTGGCAGAAAAAGCGAGAATCAGGCTTTCATCGGATGCAATATGGTCCAGCACCGCGACCAGAAACCCGGGCGAGGAGGCTGCTTTTCGAAGGTTTTCCGGTCCGAGGCCCGAGAGGCTGAGAAAGCGCTCCAATCGCTCAGGGTCCGAGGCCAGGAAGGTCAGGCCTTCAATGGCGAGCGCTTCGGCCCCAGCCTGCGACGCGCCGGGACGCTTTGTGCGGGAAGACCCTGTTTGGTCCATGGTTTATTCTCATTTCGTCAAGGTTCGTGGCGTAAGTGTATCGGGAGGCAGCCGCGTCCCGGAGCGTTTGAGGGAGGGCCGCAGGATGAGTGAACGCCAGATGAAGAAAACAGTCCTGATCGTAGAAGACAACGAGCTCAATATGAAGCTCTTCAACGATCTGCTGGAGGCCCATGGCTACCAGACCGTGCAGACGCGCAATGGCGTTGAAGCGGTAGAACTTGCACGCAAGCACAACCCCGATCTGATTTTGATGGATATCCAGTTGCCGGAAGTCTCTGGCCTGCAGGTGACGCGCTGGATCAAGGACGACGACGCCCTGAAGCACATTCCCGTCATTGCCATCACGGCATTTGCCATGAAGGGCGACGAGGAGAAGATCCGCCAGGGCGGCTGCGAGGCTTATCTCTCAAAACCAATTTCTGTGGTTAAATTTCTTGAAACGGTGCGGAATTATCTATCCGACCAATAAAGGGTGTGCGGTATGACAGCGCGTATTCTGGTCGTTGATGACCTGCTGCCAAATATCAAGTTGCTCGAAGCACGGCTGACGGCAGAATATTTCGACGTGACGACGGCCACCTCTGGCTTGCAGGCCATCGAGCTTTGCGCGACGCAGGGCTGTGACATCGTTTTGCTCGATGTGATGATGCCCGGCATCGACGGATTTGAGACCTGCCGACGCCTCAAGGCGGATCCGGCCACAGCCCACATTCCCGTGGTGATGGTGACCGCGCTCGACCAGCCGGCGGATCGCCTGCGCGGGCTTGAGGCGGGTGCGGATGATTTCCTGACCAAGCCCGTCGACGAGATTGCACTGATTGCGCGCGTGAAGTCGCTGGCGCGCCTCAAGGTTGTGCTGGACGAGCTTCGCACCCGCGCGCTGACGGCGGCGAGCCTCGGCATGCCCGATCTTCTGGCCAGCTATCAGGCGGAGAATGGCGCAGCTGCCAAAATCCTGCTCGTCGATGACCGCCAGAGTTCGGTCGACCGTGTCACCCATGCCATGCTCAAGCTCCATCATGTGGATGTTGAGGCCAATGCGCAGAATGCCCTCATCAAGGCGGCCGAGGGCAATTACGACCTGATGATTGTCAGCCTCGGGCTGAAGGATTTTGATGGTTTGCGACTTTGCAGCCAAGTTCGCTCTGTCGAACGCACACGGCATCTGCCCATTTTGATGATCGCGGACCTCGAAGATCGCTCGCGCATCCTGCGTGGGCTCGATCTTGGCGTGAACGATTATCTGGTGCGTCCGATTGATCGCAACGAACTTGTCGCGCGCGTGCGCAGCCAGGTGCGGCGCAAGCGTTATGCGGATGCGCTGCGCTCCAACGTGCAGGCTTCCATCGAGGCGGCGCTGGTTGATTCGCTCACCGGTCTGCACAATCGGCGCTATCTTGAAACGCATCTTGCTGCCCTGTTGGATCAGGCCCATGCCACCAACAGGCCGCTGTCCCTGGCAATCCTCGACATCGACTTTTTCAAACGCGTCAACGACACCTATGGCCACGATGTGGGCGATGAAGTGCTGCGCGCGTTTGCGCAACGCGTGAAATATGTGGTGCGCCAGGTCGATCTGGTGTGCCGTCTGGGCGGTGAAGAATTCGTCGTGGTCATGCCCGATACACCGCTCGATCAGGCGCAGGGGATCGGCGAGCGCATCCGCGAGGTCATCGAAGAGCAATTGTTCTCCGTGCTTGATGGCAAGCAGGCAATTCCCGTGACTGTGTCTGTTGGCGTTGCCAATGCAGACCAGACGACAACGGCGGATGTCCTGTTCCGTCGGGCTGACCGCGCGCTCTATCGTTCCAAGCACGAAGGCCGCAATCGCGTCACGTCCGACGCAGCGTGATGCTGCCATGTCGCGCATGGGCATTTACCGCGTTCCTTAACGCTGCTGCAGCGAAGACGAAGCGTTGATCTCCCTGGCAGTTTCCATTTCAACGACGACCGGCTAGCGTCACAGCATGGCCGGCGTGAAGCGATTCCGGCCCTCTGATGCCCTGCGGAGAGCCAGGTTCGCCGCATCTCCTGGGTCCGTGGGGTCGGCCGGTTGGAAGCGGATGGAGTGGCCTCCTCTCCCGTTTTCGACCGGCCACCTAAATCCAAAACTCCATATCTGAGGTCCTGGTGC
>CAIZGQ010000890.1 GCA_903932565.1 uncultured Hyphomicrobiales bacterium | reverse complement strand
GATCAAGCCATTCCCAACCAATGGGCGGAAGATTTTGCCAGCCAGTTTGATGCGCTTGTGGCGGAAGCCCCACCAGCGGCGTCGTTCACCTTCGGCCTTGTGACGCCTGAGCAAGTCAAGGCTCTGCAGGCCAAAGGCGTTTATGTGATTGGCACCGCCACCAGTGTGGCCGAAGCCCGCGCCTGGGTCGAAGTCGGGGCCGACGCAATCTGCGCGCAAGGGGCTGAAGCCGGGGGTCATCGCGGCACATTTTTGGGCTCGGCCAACGAAAACCTGATTGGAACGCTGTCCCTCACGCGCACGATCCGCGCAGCTGTCGCGTGTCCAGTGATCGCAGCAGGTGGCATCACGGACGGTGCAGCCATCGCCGCCGCCCTCGCCCTGGGGGCGGATGCCGTCCAGATCGGCACGGCTTATCTTTTGTCAGACGAAGCGCTGACAAATGCCACGTGGCGCACGGCCATCGAGATGGCGGGCGATGATCCCACGCGTCTGACGCGGGCGCTTTCGGGACGCTATGCGCGCGGCATCGAAAACGAATTCATGCGAACGATGCGACCCATCGAGCATGAGGTGCCCGCCTATCCGGTGCAAAATGCGCTGACGCAGGAGCTTCGCGCGGCCGCTGCAAAGGCCGGATCGCCTGATGCACTTTCGCTCTGGGCCGGGCAGAGCGTCAAGCTCGCCAGCAAAGGATCAGCGGCCGCGATCACGCAAAAGCTTTGGCGCGACGCGCAGGCGTGTTTGCGGGCGACAACCGAACGCTGGGCGCCATCCTGAGATTTAAAGTTTTACCCATCCAACGCCTGCCATTTCATTTCTGGACACACGAGGAGAGACCATGAAGGACGTTTCGCATTTTATCGGCGGCAAGCATGTCAAGGGCACGTCGGGGCGCTTTGCCGACGGCTACCAGCCCATGACGGGCGAGGTCATTTCAAAGATCGCCCTTGCCTCAAAGGCAGAAGTTCGTGCGGCCGTTGAGAACTCGATGGCGGCGCAACCGGCTTGGGCCGCGACGAACCCGCAGCGTCGTGCGCGCGTGTTCATGAAGTTCCTGCAACTCATGGAGCGCGAGAACGAGGCGCTTGCCGAGCTGCTCGCCCGCGAGCATGGCAAGACGATTCCCGATGCCAAGGGCGATATTCTGCGCGGCATTGAAGTTGTTGAATTTGCGCTGGGCGCACCGCATCTGCTGAAGGGCGAGTTTACCGATGGTGCGGGTCCGGGCATTGACATGTATTCTATGCGCCAGCCGCTGGGTGTTGTGGCCGGTATCACGCCGTTCAACTTCCCCGCGATGATCCCGATGTGGAAGTTTGCCCCGGCGATTGCCTGCGGCAATGCGTTCATCCTGAAGCCGTCCGAGCGCGCACCCGGCGTGCCGATGCGGCTTGCCGAATTGATGATCGAAGCTGGTCTGCCCGCCGGCATCCTCAATGTCGTCAATGGTGACAAGGAATCGGTCGACGCCCTGCTCGATGATCCCGACATCAAGGCGATCGGTTTTGTCGGCTCCACGTCGATTGCAGAATATGTCTACAGCCGCGGCACCGCGACTGGAAAGCGCGTGCAATGCTTTGGTGGCGCGAAGAACCACATGGTCATCATGCCCGATGCGGACATGAACCAGGCGGTCGATGCGCTGATTGGCGCGGGCTGTGGCTCGGCCGGCGAGCGTTGCATGGCGATCTCCGTTGCCGTGCCGGTTGGCAAGGGCACGGCTGATGCGCTGATGCAAAAGCTCATTCCCCGCGTGGAAGCTTTGAAGATTGGGCCGTCCACCGATGTCAGCGCGGACTACGGCCCGCTGGTGACAAAGGAAGCGCTTGAGCGCGTCAAGAGCTACGTCGATATCGGCGTGAAGGAAGGCGCGAATCTCGTCGTCGATGGTCGTGGCTTCAAGATGCAGGGCTATGAGAAGGGCTTTTATCTGGGTGGCTGCTTGTTCGACAACGTCACCAAGGACATGCGCATCTACAAGGAAGAGATCTTTGGTCCGGTGCTCTCGGTCCTGCGGGCCAACACCTATGGTGAAGCCCTGAAGCTCTGCAACGATCATGAATATGGCAACGGCGTCGCGATCTACACGCGCGATGGCGACGCAGCGCGTGACTTTGCCAGCAAGGTGCAGGTTGGCATGATCGGCGTGAACGTGCCGATCCCGGTGCCGCTAGCGTACTACACCTTTGGTGGCTGGAAGCGCTCAGGCTTTGGCGATCTCAACCAGCATGGTCCGGATTCATTCCGCTTCTACACCAAGACAAAAACGATCACAGCCCGCTGGCCGAGCGGCGTCAAGGAAGGCGCGGAGTTCTCGATCCCCACCATGGGATAAGGCTTTTTCTGGCAGTTGACACGAAAACGGCGGCGCTGGACGTGCCGCCGTTTTCATGTGGCGGCGTGTGCAATTCGCGTCAGCCTGATGTCGACCTCGTGCTCGACATAAGTCCATTCGATGGATGCGCGAAGACGTCCGAGCATCTCATCAAAGGCCGCCGTGTCTTCCGGCGAATATTCAAACCAGGTCACAAAATCAAAGGGCTCGTGCATCTCGCGGCAGTGATGCAGGCGTCGCGCAACGCCGGGCAAATAGTCCATGCCGATCGAGATATGTTTGGACTGCTCTTGAAAAATCGCGCGACGCTCATCCTGTGCCAGCGCCCACCATTCTTTCGATTTGCGAATGGGGATCAAGGCGGCCTGCGTTGCCTGTGGCCGCGCCAACCCTTGCTGAACGGCGTTCAGGGCTGTGACTTCAGAGCGTTGCGTGTAGCGGGTGTTGCTCGTCGTCCCACGCAGGCTCCACATAGCTTGGTCAATCGGGCCGGTGTCCGCATCTTCCTGAACCCAGACCCTCGCACACATCGACAGACTTGCGCCGGACACCGGTCTGATATCGTCAACGCGCCAGTTGCCTGACGCGCCGCCGGAAAATGTAACAAGGATCGGGATCGTCATAAGCTTACGCTAATCGCCGATCATATGGCTCGGCAAGCCATGCGTTGCCGAGATTTTTGGCCTAGCGTGCTGGTTTTTTTGTCATCTGGTCGCGATTGCGGATGTCGCGGATTTCCAAGAAGGCGAGTGCCACCACGGCTGCGCCGATCAGTAAAAACAGAATGGCTGCGGTCACATTTGCGATTTGCAACACGAGCGGTGAGACAATCAGCCAGGTGCCAAGCACGACATTGAGCACCTCTTCCCACAAACGCAGAACGGTCAGGGTCAGCACTTCAATCGCAATCAACAGGAAACCGCAGATGACGGCGTTGGTCAGCGCTTTTGACTCGGTCCAGTACAGGAATATCCAGGGCGAGAGCAGCAACGCAAGGACAAGGCCCCAGCTAACCCAGTCCTGCCACTGGCTTGGCATCGTGACACGTGTGGGCATGGTTCAAGTCCTGGGCAAAGAAACGGATTATGCCTAAAGCCTAGCATAGGTTGGATGGGATCGCCCCAATATAGGTCAAGCCAGTGAAGCTCGTGTCTGCGGGCAGCTGCCGCGAGGCTGACATTTATTCAGCTGGCTCAGGTGCCGTGGCGTGGCTTCTTGGGGTCACGGTCAAGGCCCTGGAGATCGCGCCATGTGTTGGATTGGGCAATCATCTGGCGAATGGCCTTGACGTTGCTGGCGGCGTCCGCCGCCGAAAGATCGCGCCGCTGGATTGTTTCGGCTTCCTCAAACTTGCCTTCCAGCGATAAAACGAGCGCCAGGTTCTGGCGGACACGCGCGTCCGCACGCGGATGGGCCGCGGCCTGGCGCAACGTTGTCTCTGCGCTGCGCAAATCCTTGGAGAGCGCAAACGACAGCCCGAGATTGCTGAGAACACTCGGTTCTCCCGGCACGATTTTCAAAGCCGCGTTGTAATAGGCCTGCGCCGAGGCATGGTCGCCCATCTCGTCGGCGACGCTTCCCTGCGCCGAGAGGACCGTCCAATCTGGGGAATCGGGGCTATGCGCCTTGGCGAGGATTTCGGCAGCCTCCGCCGACCGCCCGGCATTGGCGAGCGCCTTGCCATAGGCCGATAGAACCTCACGGTCTTCGGGATTGCGGATGGCGACAACCTGCAGCACGGCCACGGCTTGCGCATATTGCGTCGAAGCGCGCAGGCCCAGCGCGTAATTCAGGGCGGCCCGCTTGTCGCTGGGGTTTGCCTCATACCGCGCCTTCCATTGCTCGGCCATGGCACGTCCACCTTCGATTGTGGTGGGCTGCGCGGGCGCGGCAACGTTGATCGACCCTGTGATATCGTTTGGCATGAGGCTTTTGCAGGCCCCCAGCGTAAACGGTAGCATCAAGGGAATCACGATGCTCAAGCGTCGGACGAGCGCGCGTGTCAAAGAGCAGGATGGCGATGTGGGGAGGGCCGTGTCACGCATGTTGCTTCCACTGCGCACGGACTCGTCTTGTGTGCGTCTTGAAAGTGATAAAACGTTAACCCTAATGGACCGTTAAATCGGGCCATTGACCCCGCCGGAGAAACGCCCATGGCCCCGCACTTCGCAGGCCCGAACGATCACGCCATTCCAATCCACGTGGTCACGTCCGCGACGTGGCCGCAGGTGCGCGATAGCCTGCCGCCGGTCGCCCAGCGCTTTGCCCAGTCGATGGGGTTTGAACCGGTCGCCGGGCGTCATGTGCTGTTGCCCGACACCGATGGCAGCGCCCTGGCTGTGATTTTCGCCCGCGAAGCCCCCGGTGCCCGCGCCACCGATCCGTTTCTGCCGGGGCGGCTCGCCACACAGCTGCCTGTCGGCACATATTGGTTCGATCCCACGAACCTCACGACCGATGAACTCGGCAAGGCGTGTCTTGGCTGGCTGCTGTCGGCCTATGCCTTTCGGCGTTACAAAACGCCCGCGAAGGAAGGTCCTCTTCTCGTCCGCCCGCTGGGGGTTGATGCGACAGCACTTGAGCGGGCAGCCGCCAGCGTCGCCTTTGGGCGCGATCTCGTGAACACGCCAGCCAACGACATGGGGCCGGAAGCGCTGGAGGTTGCGGCCGTGGCGCTCGCCACGCAGCACGGCGCTGCGATCCGCGTTATCCGGGGCGACGAGCTGCTGGAGCAAAACTTCCCGCTCATTCACGCCGTGGGGCGTGCGGCGGCCCAAGCGCCACGGCTGGTGGATTTCACCTTTGGCAAGCCCGATGCGCCCAAGGTGACGCTGGTGGGTAAAGGGGTTTGCTATGACACCGGCGGTCTCGACATCAAGCCGTCGAGCGCGATGGCCCTGATGAAGAAAGACATGGCCGGTGCGGCGACTGCTTTGGCGATTGCGCGCATGATCATGGAGGCACGCCTGCCGGTGCGCTTGCGCGTGCTGCTGCCGATTGTCGAGAACTCAATCTCAGCGGCG
>CAIZGQ010000889.1 GCA_903932565.1 uncultured Hyphomicrobiales bacterium | reverse complement strand
GGCGTTGTGGAAGGTCTGCGCGCCACCGCGACGGGCCGTTCCATGGCCGAGCGGATGGATGCTCTGAAGACGGGCAAGCCAAATGGCTAAAAAAGACGCGACAGGGTTCAAGATTGCGGCTGAAAACCGCAAGGCCCGTTACAATTATCAGATCGGCGAAGTATTTGAGGCCGGCATTGCGCTCATTGGCAGCGAAGTGAAATCCTTGCGCACCGGCAAGGCGACAATCGCGGAAAGCTATGCCACGGTTGACCGCAAGGGCGAAGCTTATCTGATCAACGCAACGATCCCCGAATACCTCCAGAGCAACATCTTCAACCACGAGCCCAAGCGCGCGCGAAAGCTGCTGTTGAAATCGCGCGAACTTGCGAAGCTTTCGCAAGCGATCGAGCGTGAAGGCATGACCATCGTGCCGTTGAAAATCTTCTTTAACGAGAAGGGGCGTGCCAAGATCGAGATTGCGCTGGCCAAGGGCAAGCAGCTTCACGACAAGCGTGAAACTGAAAAGCTGCGCGACTGGAACCGCGAAAAGGGCCGCGTGCTGCGCGACAAAGGCTAATCCTGGTCGCGTCTTCGTCTGCCGCCCAATCTTCCCCGACACATCGGACCTGCTTTTACATGACACGCGCGCTAGGACTGGATTTCGGCACGACCAACACGGTCATGGCGGTGTGTGATGATGCAACCGGGGCGGTTGCGCCTGTTGCGTTTACGATGGCGGACGAGAAGGTCGAAGCGCTGCGTTCGGCGCTTTGCTTCTGGAAGCAGGGCGTCTCCTCGGCCAAGCCGCAGATCGAGGCCGGGCCCTGGGCGATTGCGCAATATATCGCGCATCCGGATGAATCGCGCTTCATGCAGTCGCTGAAAACCTTTGCGGCAAGCCCGTTCTTTGAAGGCACTTACGCCTTCGGCAAGCGCTACCGGTTTGAGGAATTGCTGAATGTGTTTTTCGATCGAATCCTGAGTTACGCCGGTGGCAAGGTCGAAACCAGGACGCGTCGTCTCGTTGTTGGCCGGCCTGTGACGTTTGCGGGTGCGAGCCCGGACCCCGCGCTGGCCACCAAGCGGTATGACAGCGCCTTTCAGCAATATGGCTTTTCCGAAATCCTGTTTGTCTATGAGCCTGTTGCAGCGGCGTTCTTCTTTGCGCGCACGTTGAAGAAAAGCGCCAAGGTTCTGGTCGCTGATTTTGGCGGTGGCACCACAGATTATTCGATCATCAATTTTGACGTCAGCAAGACGGGTCTCAAGGCCAATCCGCTCGCGCATGGCGGTGTTGGACTTGCTGGGGACACGTTCGATTATCGCATCATCGATCACGTGATCCTGCCGCACTTGGGCAAGGGCACGCAGTTCCGCAGCATGGGCAAAGTGCTCGATATGCCGCAAAGCATCTTTGCGAGCTTTGCACGGTGGAATCTTTTGTCGGTGCTGAAGTCGTCCGACGAGTTCCGCAAGTTGAAGGACATGCTGAGGACGTGTCTTGAGCCTGACAAGCTGCAGCGGTTCATCGATCTTGTGGAAGATGATCAGGGTTATCCACTGTATAAGGCGATCTCGGCTGCCAAAGCCGAACTGTCCAGCAAGGACAGCACAGAATTCTCGTTCCCGCCTCTGGGAAAAGGCTTTCATGCCACGATCACACGGCAGGATTTCGAAGGCTGGATTGCGCATGATCTGATGCGCATGGAACAGGCGCTGGACGAGACGCTGATCGCAGCAAACCTGAAAGACCAGGATATCGACAAGGTGTTTCTGACCGGCGGCACGTCGTTTGTGCCGGCTGTGCGGGCCATCTTTGAACGCCGTTATGGTACAGAGCGCATCGAGGCGGGCAGTGAATTGCTGTCCATCGCCAATGGTCTCGCGCTCATCGGTGAGCGGGACGATGCTGCCGCTTGGTCGGTGACAAACTAACGCTGTTAGCGTTTGCGCGGTTTTTCGAACATCAACCCGCGCATCACGGCCCCTGCGCCAAATTTCGCGCGCAAACTGTCGATAGCCGTCTCGGTTGCTTTTTCTTTCGCAACGCCCGTGT
>CAIZGQ010000888.1 GCA_903932565.1 uncultured Hyphomicrobiales bacterium | reverse complement strand
ATTGCGAGCTGGTGATCGAGGCGGTGTTTGAAGATCGCGATGTCAAAGCCAAGGCCATCACGTCGACGGAGGCTGTGATCAAGCCTGACGCGATTTTTGCGTCCAACACATCGACCCTGCCGATCACGTCACTGGCGGCAAATTCCATCCGGCCTGCCAGCTTCATTGGTATTCACTTTTTCTCGCCGGTCGAGAAGATGCTTCTGGTCGAGATCATTCTGGGCAAGGATACGGGCGACAGGGCCCTTGCGATGGCGATTGATTTTGTCCGCGCGATCAAGAAGACGCCGATTGTCGTCAATGATACGCGTGGCTTTTATGCCAATCGCTGCGTTCGAAACTATATCGGCGAAGGCCATCGCATGCTGATGGAAGGCGTGCCGCCCGCGATGATCGAGAATGTCGCGCGCATGGCGGGCATGCCGGTTGGGCCATTGTCACTGACAGATGAAGTCGCGGTCGATCTCATCTGGAAAATCCTGCAGGCCGAAAAGAAGGATCTTGGGGCCGACGCCATCAATGCCGAGCAGGAAAGTCTGCTGCACGAGATGGTGATCAAGCGCGAGCGCTTTGGCCGCAAGAATGCCAAGGGCTTTTACGATTATCCCGAAAAGGGGCCAAAGAAACTCTGGCCCGGCCTTGCTGATCTGCAGCCCAAGCACCTCGATCCCGACACCATCGACATTGCCGAGCTGAAACATCGTCTGCTTGTCACGCAGGCACTGGAGGCGGCAAAGACCATGGAAGAGGGTGTTGTCGTCGACCCGCGCGAGGCGGATGTCGGCTCGATTATCGGCTTTGGCTTTGCGCCCTTCACCGGTGGCACCTTGTCTTACATCGACGGCATGGGCGTGCCAGCTTTTGTGGCGCTGTGCGAAAAACTGGCAGCGACACACGGGCCACGGTTCCAGCCGTGCAAGCTGTTGATGGAGATGGCGGCCAACAAGCAGACGTTCTATTCGCGCTTCAGGACGGAGCAGAAGACAGCTGCCTGAGGGCAGCTGTCCCAGCGCCACGCGGCTGCATCACTTGGTGCCATACATGCGGTCGCCTGCGTCGCCCAGGCCCGGCACGATGTAGCCGTGGTCGTTGAGCTTTTCGTCAATCGCCACGGTCCAGATCGGAACATCAGGATGTTCGCCGCGCATGTGCGCAATGCCTTCGGGGGCTGCGAGCAGGCAGACAAAACGGATGTCCTTTGCGCCGCGTTCTTTCAAGCGCTCAACGGCGGCGGTGGCTGAATTGCCGGTCGCCAGCATCGGGTCGATGACGATGACAAGCCGGTCGGCAATGTCATGCGGCGCCTTGAAGTAATACTCGACCGCGACAAGTGTATCAGGGTCACGATACAGGCCAATATGTGCCACGCGCGCGGAGGGCACGAGTTCCAGCATGCCATCCAGAAAGCCAACACCAGCGCGCAAAATTGGCGCAAAGACCAGCTTCTTTCCCGCAATCTTTGGGGCCATCATCTTTGAGATGGGGGTCTCGATCTCGATCTGCTCCAGCGGCAAATCGCGCGTCACCTCGTAACACAGCAGCATGCCGATTTCGTTGAGCAAGCGCCGAAAACCCTGCGTTGAGCGGTGTTCTTCGCGCATCAGGGTGAGTTTGTGCTGCACCAGCGGGTGATCGACGACGGTGACACCGTCCGTCTTCGCGCTTGCCATGGAATGTCCTGTTGCTGGAGTTGGATGTCTAATCAGCTCAAAAAACCGTGCCGTCGCTAATGATGGCGAGTGGCGGGCCACTGTCAGCGCGCTTCTCTTTTGCAATTCGCCGGCCAGCCGCCCACGTCCCGCCTTCCAGAATTTTCGCCAGCGGCAGCGCCTTGCGATCCATGTTCAATGTGGCGCGAACCGCATCCGCAATCTCATCCAGCAGTGCGACGGTCAGCGCCCGCCATGCCACGATGAACTCTGATCCAGCCGCGTGCGGGGTCGTCAGTGCGTCGGTGTCAGAGGGGACGATCAGACCAAGATCGATCAGCAAACCGCCGTTGCGATATTCCGGCAGGCCGGTCAGTCCATCGACATCACCAACGACAAGTCCCGCCCATTCCAGCGGTTCAATCAGCGAATAGCTCAGCCATTGCGACAGCTTATGAAACGGCACAAGGCCATTGGTTGAATCGCTGCGCTTGAGTGCGGAATGGTGCCATGTGTCCCCCAGCGGCACACCATCGAGAGCGAGACGCGACGGCCAGACAGACCCAAGT
>CAIZGQ010000887.1 GCA_903932565.1 uncultured Hyphomicrobiales bacterium | reverse complement strand
GGGCGCAGACGAGTGCGAACACCAACAGCTTGAAGGCGACGAAGCGCCCCGCCCGGTCTGTCCAGGGCAGCCAGGCGGACAATGGAATCGGCGGAGCCGAGGCGCGCGAAATATGTGTCATGGTCTATCTACGCGCGGCGAGCCGCATCGGACACCAGGTTGCGCTTCACAAAGGCGTGGGACGTTCAGCCTTGACGCTCCGGGGTCGTCACGGTCAAGCCGTCAATCTCAGCGCGCACGCGGATCTGGCAGGAGAGGCGCGACGTCGGGCGCACGTCGAAGGCAAAGTCGAGCATGTCCTCTTCCATCTGCTCGGCCTTGGGAATCCGGTCGGCCCATGCCTCGTCCACATAGACGTGGCAGGTCGCACAAGCGCAGGCGCCGCCGCATTCGCCCTCGATTCCCGGAACATTGTTGCGCAATGCGGTCTCCATCACCGTCGAGCCGTCGTCGGCCTTGATGGCGCGGCTCGTCCCGGTCGAATCGATGAAGGTAATCGTTGTCATGGAGGCTCACCCGTCTGGACCGAACCAAGTTTAGCCCGGCGACAGCCAAACCTGGCCGTCTGTTGGAGACATGTCTTGGGGCCTGTCTAGCCAAGAGCCATGGCTTTGGCGAGACGTCTTGTGGCCTCAGGCCCCTTCCAGCAGCTGCAGAATGGCGGCTCGGGCTTCCTCGATGCGCGTGCTCAAAGCTGCAAGGGCAATGTCGCTCGCAGCCATGGCATGTCCCGCCAGCAACGAATCTTCATAAGCCTGCGCGGCGGCCGCCACATCCACAGCGCCGATGGCCCGGGCTGACCCCTTCAACTTGTGCGCGAGGTCGCAGCGATCCTGCGTGGCACCCTGTCCGTGCCCCCGCAGGCGCAGCAGCACAAGCGTGGCTTGATGATCAAACATTTGCAGCAGCTCAATTTCCAGCTCTCGATCGCCCATCGTCTGGCGCGACAGATGAACCAGATCGATGGCGGGGGGCAGCCGACGGGCGGCAAAGACGGATGCCTCACCCGAAGTGCCTGTTAAATTTAAAGTTGTGGATTTCGAGCCAAGGTCAAGCTGTTGGAGAGCGGGAAAAGACATCAATCTATCCTTGCGTCGGGCGTTTGGCAGCCAGCGGGAAAACGCCCAAAGGTCAGCAAACGCGGCGATAATATGGGTCCAACCTGTATCCGACCCGAATTTCCTCACTGGGCCGTTAACGACGTTTTCGATTGGAAGCCGCCGCTGGTTTCATTCGCGACCTGCAATTGATACATTCAGGTTTGGTTAACCTGTTGGCGTTGCATCTCCCTGAGGCCCATGACGGGCAGATGCAGCATGGCAGGCGGCAGGACGTACCTGCCGGTTTTGCGTAAAATGAGGCATATGATGGCCAACCCGACGAAGGCTAAGGATCCGAGCGCCGCCGCTCTGTTGGCGATTGAAGACGCTCTGAACCTCACTGGCCCCGACCAAGGCATGGATGCTGGCAAGTCGGATCAACCGGCCACGCCTGAGACTGAGCCGACCCTCCAGCGTCGCCCAGGCGGGCTGCCGATTGCCCCGCCGGTGTCAGCAACGCCGGGCTTGCGCGCGCCAAGCAACACGCGTGCATCGCAACAGGCTGCAGCTCCGGCTCGCCCGCTCTCGACCCCGGCCAATGATGACCGCCAGTCCGTGGGGCAGATCCTGCAGGCGCTGCAGATGCGCACGAGCCGCACCCCATTGGTGGTGGCAAGTGCCGCCTCGGTTCTCTGGCTTATCGCGATCATGGCCTATGCACTGCCGCAGCGCGCCGACATTTTGGCAGCGCCGCACTTGATGGGCCTTCTCATCGCAGCGGCTTTGGTGCCGATTGCATTCTTCCTGGCCATCGCTGTCATGGCGCAGCGCACGCAGGAATTGCGCATCAGCGCCCGCTCCATGGCTGAAGTGGCACTACGCCTCGCCGAGCCGGAGACTGTTGCGAGCGACCATGCTGTCAGCCTGTCGCAGACCATCCGTCGTGAGGTCGCCTCCATGCACGATGGCATCGAGCGCGCACTGGCTCGGGCCGGCGAGCTTGAAACGGTCGTGCGGACAGAAATTTCCAATCTTGAGCGCTCCTACAGCGAGAACGAGCGCCGGCTCCGCACACTCGTTGACAGCATCACGGCCGAACGCGAAGCCTTCGTCACCAATTCCGACCACGTCCGCCTTGCCCTTGTGGATATGCAGCAGGGTCTGGCCAAAGATGTCGAGGACGTGAGCAAGCGCCTGATCGAGTCGGTCGGGAACGCAGGTGAACGCGTCATTGTGCTGCTTGACGACAAGGGCGGTGACATCTCCCGCTCGCTCGCCGCCTCCGGCGAAGCCTTGGTCGCGCAGATCGATTCCTACGGGTCAGATATCCTGTCCCGCCTGTCCAACACGGGCAGCGAAATCACCGGCAAACTGGCGCTCGCCTCCGAGCAGGTCACCGAAAAGCTCGCTGCCAATGTGGGCGATCTGGATCAACGCCTGCGCATTACCGGCGAAGGTCTTGTTGTGGGCCTCAGCCTGCGCGGCAATGAAATCGCTGCGCGTATTGACGAAACAAGCTCGCGCCTGGCCGAGACGATCTCTGAGCGCGGCGACGTCCTCGCCTCGCGCTTGTCGGATACCGGCAACACGATCCACGAAATCGTCAACGTGCGGGGTCAGGCGCTTGTCGACTCCATTGCGTCCAATGGCGAACAGATTGCGCGACTGATCGAGCAGCAGACAGAGTCGACCCAGAATGTCTTCGAGGCATCCGGCGCCTCGCTGGGCGCACAGCTGGACGATTATCGGGCCCGCTTGATGGAAAGCACCCAGACCACGCTGGACTTGTTGGCGAACCAGGCTGACACCTTCACGCAGACCTCTGCTGGGCAGCTCGAAGCTTTTGAACGCACGATCGGCGCGCACGAAGCAAATCTGCAGGATGCGGTCAGCTCGCGCCTTGGCGGCCTTGGCGAGACCCTGCAGACGCAGGTGGAACAGCTCGCGTCCGAGACCCGCGCTGCGCAAGAAGATTTGACGGGTCGCCTCGAAACGCTACGCGAACTGAGCCAGACCCACACCCAGTCCCTGACCGAGCACACCGGACGGTTGCAGCATCTGTTGACCAATACGTCGGCTGAGACGATCAGCAGCCTGACCGGCGTGACCGATCAGATCATCACGCAAATCGACGAGCGCCTCTCAAGCCTGACATCGCATCTGTCGATGCAGGGCGATTCGCTGGAACGCACGCTGAGCGAGCGCACGGAAGCTTTCGCATCCGCGCTCAACCAGGGGTCCAGCCAGGTCGAGACGACGTTCAACGACCGCATCGCCGACCTGCTCCACGCGCTTGGCAGCCACGGCAACCAGATCGACCAGGCAATTGGGGAACGTGTCGTCTCGCTGGAAACAACGCTCAGCGAGTATTCACGCGCGCTGCATGATCAGACGTCGGGCCTTGATGCCCAGTTCTCATCCACCGCCGGTGATGCTGTCACCGCGATCGGCATGCACACGGATCGCATCATCCAGGTTCTGGGCGAGCGTCTTGCAGCCTTTGAAGATATCGTCAGCACCCACGGCGCTGCGCTGGCGGACCGTGTGGAAACGCAGGCCATGCGCTTTACCGATGGCGTGATGTCGAGCCTGTCCTCCGTCGAGGCCGCCTTCACAAACCACGGCGACACGTTCCATGAGCGCCTCGCCGCAAAATCCATGGAAGTGGCTGACCTGCTGGAAGGTCGTCTGCTGGAATTCGACGCCCGCACCAGTGGCAAGGCTGAAGATATTGGCAGCTCGCTTGAAAACCTGATGACGCGCATCGACAGTGGGCTCGATTCACGCGCCGCGACGCTGAGCAAAACGCTGTCTGATCGTGCGATGGAAATTGCCCGCGTGCTTGGGGATGGTGGGCGCGACGTCGCCACGACACTCGACGCCCGTGTCGAGACCATCAACCGTGCGCTCGATGACGGTGGTCGGTCGGTGGTTGAAGCCATCGACGGCAAGGTGATGGAGATTGCCCGCGCGATGAATGACGGCGGTCGCGACGTCGCCGCGGCACTCGACAGTAAGGTCATTGACATCAACCGCGTCATTGCTGACCGCTCAACGCATCTCACAACAACGCTCTCCGAGAAGGCACTTGAGATCAACGCGACGCTTGGTGGCCGCGCAACCGAAATTGCAGCGACCCTCGATGATCGTATCCTGCAGTTCGAAGAACGTGTTGTTGGACGGCTGGATCTTGTTTCGAGCGAACTCGATGAGCGCGGCAAGCGCGTCGCCGAACTGCTCGGCGCGAAGGTCGATAATATCGGTTCGACGCTGCAGGAGCGCCTGCTCGCCCTGAACGAGTCGCTGGAAAAGGGCGGTCACATTCTCAACGATTTGCTGACCGGCCGCGCCGGGGAGCTGCAGCAGCTGTTTGATGAGAAAACCCCGCGCCTTGTGCAGCTTTTGACGGAGCGCGGTGGCGCGATCACCTCCGAACTCGCGAGCATCGGCGAAGCTGTCACCAACGCCTTGGAACAGCGTGGCAGCGCCATCGTTGAAAACATGGGTCGCAAGCAGAATGAGCTGACCGCCGCGATCAACAATTCCAGCAGCGGTCTGCGTGATGCGATCGAAGCGGGTGCTGCAACATCCGTGGCCTCCCTCACCACAACGAATGCTCGTGTGCGCAACGAGCTGGGCGATCTTCTGGAGCGCCTCGGCCACGTCAACGAAATCCTGAAGAGCGTTGTTGGCGGAGCCGCGACAAATCTGTCGTCCGTCGAGAACACATTGTCCTCGCAGGTTCGCATTTTCCAGGCGTCCCTCGGCGCTGTGACACAGCAAGTTGCATCGCTGGAAAAGACATCGACAGAAACGCTGTCTGGCGCCGACACGCTGGCCACGCGCCTGACGACCAGCAACGAGATGCTAAACCGCGTGGTCGAGCACATCACCTCGACACAGCGCGAAGTCGAAGACGCGTTGGAGACGCGCACGAGCACGATTGCCGAATTGCTCG
>CAIZGQ010000886.1 GCA_903932565.1 uncultured Hyphomicrobiales bacterium | reverse complement strand
CCCGACTCGCGATAGGCAGCCCAGACCACGTCAAACAGACGCGGGTCCATGTTGGTCTGGTCGTCATTGCGCCAGTCGCGCAGGAAATGATTCAGCTGGGCCAGGACTGATTTGTCGTACACGCCATCCTTGCGGAACGTGGCGGTGATGTCTTCGCCCGAATGGGTGTGGTGGAGGCTGATGGTGCGGGTATCGCCGTTGGCGGTCGCGTTTTCCGTGCTGTGCGGGCCCGCACACACAACCACAGCTGCCAGAGCAAGGCTGGCGAGCAGGCGAGCGATGTGGTGAGGAACCGTCTGGCTCAAACGCTTTGATCGCAAACTTGTACCTGCAATTCTCGACATGATCCTGGCGTCTCAGCCAGACTCATGGTGAGCGAAGTGTTGCTAAAAAGGGATAAAGCCACGTTTGGACCACGCCCCCGCGAACCACGCCTGATGCTCTACAGCAACAGGAGCCAGAAAAATAGCCTGACAATTGCGGCAGCAAGGGGGCAACCATTGCGGGAGGCTGGAGACGTGCCCGCCTGACAGGACCCAATTCAACGGGCCGTCAGTTTGGGGCAAGCCTCATGCAGCAGCCGGGTTTGTGTCAGGCTGCTGCACCCGTTCGCTCCTCTGGCGCACCGATCTCGTCTGGTCCGGCACTGCCCTCGTCGAGGCCAAAGTCCTTCATCTTGCGATAAAGCGTCGAGCGTCCGATGCCGAGTTTGCGCGCCATCTCGGACATTTGCCCGCGGTAATGGTTCAACGCGAAACGGATGGTCTCGGCTTCAATCTTCTCAAGTTGCCGGACATCGCCGTTTTCATCGAGCAGACGCAACACGTGTGGTTCGCGCAGGTGGAGGGTGTGAGGTTCTGGCGACGGCATGCGCATCGAGGCAGGTGCGACAAGCTGCACGGGGAGTGGCGGCACGCGCACGTCAAAGCCTTCCACGTGCGCGGCAATCTGCGGGAATTCGGACACGCCCAGTTCATCTGAATCAGCAAGAACCACCGCGCGGAAAATCGTGTTTTCCAGCTGGCGCACATTGCCGGGCCAATCGTAGGCGCACAAAAGCGCCAGCGCCTCGGCACAGATGCCCCGGATGCGCTTGCTTTCCTCAGCAGAAAAGCGCGCGACAAAGCGGCGGGCAAGATCGGGCACATCGTCCTTGCGACCGCGCAGGGGTGGCACGGTGATCGGGAAGACATTCAGGCGATAGTAAAGATCTTCCCGGAAACGGCCCTGTTTGACGAGTTCGATCAGGTTCTGATTGGTTGCCGAGATGATGCGGACGTCGACGCGAACAGACCGCTTTGAGCCGACAGGATCAACCTCACCTTCCTGCAAGGCGCGCAGAAGTTTGACCTGTGTGTCGAGCGGCAACTCGCCAACTTCGTCCAGAAAGAGCGTGCCGCCATGGGCTTCCACAAACTTGCCGATATGGCGTTCCGTGGCACCCGTGAAGGCACCTTTTTCGTGGCCGAACAGGATCGATTCAACAAGGTTCTCGGGCAGTGCGCCGCAATTGACCGTGATGAAGGGTTTGCCGCGCCGGTCGGATGCGCCTTGCACTGCCCGCGCGATCAGCTCCTTGCCAACGCCCGATTCGCCTTCGATCAAGACCGGGATGCCGGACTTTGCGGCGCGTTCGCCAAGCCGAACCACGCGCATCATATCATCGGTGCGCGTGACAATATCTTTGAACGTCAGCGACCCTGTGGCGCGACGCGACACGCGGCGCAATTCGTCTTCAAGCGCATCCGTGCGCAGTGCGTTCTTGATCGAGATTTGCAGTCGTTCAGCGCCAACCGGCTTCACCACGAAATCATTGGCGCCTGCGCGCATGGCCGAGATCACAGCCTCAATCGATCCGTGCGCTGTCTGCACGATGACAGGTGTTGTGATGTGTTGCGCTTGCATGCGACCCAGAACACCCATGCCATCAAGATCCGGCATGACAAGATCAAGGATCAAAAGATCGATCACGGGCTGATTTGTGGAGGTCAGGCGCGCAAGCGCAGGTTCACCACCGTCAACCGTTTCCGCGTGATAGCCAAAGCGCCGCACCATGGCTTCCAGAAGACGACGCTGCACTGGATCGTCGTCGGCAATCAGAACGATTGAAGTCATGCTACCTCTTTGGTCAGGCACTGTGCCTGTCGTCGAGGCATACTTTGACCGCATAGGGTAAATGCCGACTTAATGCCCGTGCCGGATTGGGACGATGTCTCGCTTTTTTCCTTACCGTAGCGGCAGTTAGAACTTATTCGGCGGCGCTGCGCATGATCCGCCATTGCGACAGCAGGGCACGCAGCGCTGCTGGTTTGAGCGGCTTGTTAAGAACCCGGATGTCGAGCGCGACTGCATGCTCGCGCATCTGCGGCGAGCGGTCCGCGGAGACGATCACAGCGGGCAGGCCAATGCCAAACCGTGCGCGCAGCGACGTGATCGCGTTGATGCCGTTGTCTTCATCCAGATGATAGTCGGCAATGATGACGTCTGGCGCCGACCCAACGGCATGCAGCGCACCCAAGGCTTCAGGTAAACCCAGCGCGGGCGTCACCTTGCAGCCCCAGCCTTGCAGCAGAGCTGCCATGCCATCCAAAATGCGAGGCTCGTTGTCGATGGCGAGCACATGCAGGCCAGCAAGTGGCAAGTGATCGGATGCGGTCAAGCCACGCTCCGGCACGCGTGCGGATGCGAGGCTTGAATGTGCAAGTTTCTTCGCCGTGATCGAAAACACCGACCCGCGTTGTGGCCATGAACGCAGGCCAATCTCATGATCCAGCACCCGGCTGATGCGCTCGACAATCGATAGGCCAAGGCCAAGGCCGCGCGCTGTTTTGGCAGCGGGTGCAAGGCGCTCGAACTCGCGGAATACATCGCGGCGCTTGGACTCGGGAATGCCGAGGCCCGTGTCCCAAATCTCGATCCGCAGACTGTCGCCTGCGCGACGGCAGCCCACAAGGACGCGCCCTTTGGGCGTGTATTTGACGGCGTTGGAAATAAGGTTTTGCAGCAAGCGCCGCATCAGGCGACGATCCGACCGGATCGCCAGCGAGCACGGCACGAAGATGAGTTGCAGGCCTTTGCTGCGCGCCATCGGTTCAAATTCAATCCGCAGCTGACCAAGCAGATCGTCGATGCGAAACACGCTCATCTCGGCTTTCATCGCACCCGCATCGAGGCGAGATATTTCGAGAAGCGCTGTGAGAATTTCTTCGACCGATTCGAGCGAGGCATCCAGATGGTGCACAAGATCCTGAACGCCGTCGCCCGTGGGTGACGGTGTTTGCACACGTTTCAGCTCGGGCGCATCGCGGTTTGCATCCATGCGCTCAACAACGCTCGTTGCATAAAGCCGCGCCGCATGAAGCGGCTGAAGAATATCGTGGCTCGCCGCAGCCAGAAAGCGCGTCTTGGACAAGTTTGCTTCGTCAGCTTCGCCCTTGGCGCGCGCGAGTTCTGCGTTGAGCTGAACAAGTTCTTCCGTGCGCTGGCGAACGCGCTGTTCGAGGGTTTCGTTGGTGCGCTCCAGTGCTTCCTCGGCCCGCACGGAATCGGTGATGTCGGTATAGGTTGTCACGAGACCGCCATCGGGCATTTGCACGGAGCGGATTTCAACAACGCGTCCATGGGGGCGAAGGCGCAATCGGAACGGCGCATGTTCGTTGACAAGCAATTCCAGCCGCGTCGTCACATATTCATCCGTCGGGCCGGGACCATAGATGCCGCGTTGCGCATTGTAGCGCAGCAGTTCGTCCAGCCCCATGCCGACGCGCAACTTGTCGTGCGGCAGGTCAAACAGATCACGAAATTCGCGATTCCAGCAGATAAGCCGCAGATCGCGATCAAATACGGTGATGCCTTGGCGTGCGAAATCCAGCGCATGTTGCAGGATGTCACGATTGTACTGAAATGCCGCGGAGGCTTCGTCGATGATGCGAAGCGCAGCCTCGCGCGACATGTTGCGGCGTTTCAGCAGCATCGACAAAACGAGCCGTGACGTGGACGCGCCGACAGCCGAGGCGAGCAGATGTTCGGCAAAGCGCAGCAGATGGATGTCGGCATCCTGCCCTGGATTGGCAGGGTCCATCCCGCGCGATGACATGAAGCTCTCAAATTCACGCCGGGTGTGCTCGACGCCAAGATAATGCGCCACAGCGGCTTCCAGCTCTCCAGACGTGACGCTGGCCCGCCAGAGCCGGAAGGTCTGGCCCATGGAGGCCTGATCCGACCCCATGAAGAGATTGCCCTGCAGCCGCTCGATCGGTTTTGTCTTGCGCGACAGGGATACTGTGACGAAGGCGACGATGTTGGCACCCAGACTCCACAACACGCCATGCACGAGGTCGGGAAGCGAACTGCCAAAAAGAGCATTGGGCCGCAGGAAATCCATTCCCATCGGGCCTTTTGCAACCAAATCGGAAAGCCCCAGTGGACCGGTGTCCAATGACGGCAACAGCAGCGTGTAGGCCCAGACGGCCGTGCCGCAGCCAAGGCCGGCAAGTGCGCCGCGTGCGGTGGCGCGCCGCCAGATCATGCCGCCGACAAAGGCAGGTGCAATCTGCGCGATCGCTGCGAAGGAGAGGAGCCCGATTGCAACAAGCCCCGCCTCGCTGGAGACACGCATGTAGGTCCAGCCGAGGACGACAATGCAGAGAATGGCGATGCGCCGGATGATGAGAACGAGCGATCCAAGATCGCTGGAGACGCCTGGCCCCTGGGACATTCGCATGCGCAGTAGAAGCGGCATCACAAGATCATTCGAGATCATGATGGAAAGCGCCACGCAGGCGGCAATGACCATGGCGGTTGCGGCCGACAACCCACCCATCATGCTGATCAGCGCGATGAGCCCGGCCTTGGCTTGCAAGGGCAGGGCGATCAGGGTGAGATCGCGATCAATGACGCCATCTTGGAAGACAAGTTGTCCGGCAATGGCGAGCGGAATCACGAACAGGTTGATGATGATGAGATAGGCGGGAAACATCCATGCAGCCGTCTTCACATCGCGTTCGCTGCGGTTCTCGACAACGGTGACGTGGAACTGGCGTGGAAGGAGAATGACGCAGCACGCAGACATCAGGGTTGTCACGATCCAGTAGCCGGCATCTGGCGCGCGCGTCAGGTTGGCCATGATGTCCGGGCGCGCCAGGGCTTGCGCTGCAAGGTCGCCAATCCCGCTGAACATGCCCCACGTGACGTAACTTCCCACGATGAGAAACGCGACAATCTTGACGACGGATTCAGCCGCAATGGCCAGGACAAGCCCACTTTGATGCTCGGTTGCCTCGATGTGACGCGTGCCAAACGCCATGGCAAAACCAGCCAGCAGGACGGCAATCGACAGGGAGATTGTTGCCGAGCCGGTGGTCGACATGACACGTCCGCCAGCTTCCAAAGAGCCGAGCAAGGTCGGCAGCGAATTGGAAATCGCCTTCAATTGAAGGGCGACGTAAGGCACGACGCCGATGACAGCGATCAAGGCCACAGAGGCTGCGACAGCCTCCGACTTGCCATAGCGGGCCGCCACAAAGTCAGCCACGGACGTGATGTTCTGGGCCTTCGCGATGCGCACGATGCGGCCGACAAAGTGATATCCAAGCCCGATGACGAGGGCAGGTCCGATATAGATCGGCAGGAAGTCGAACGTCCGGGTCGAGGCAAGGCCGACCGATCCAAAGAACGTCCATGATGTGCAATAAACGCCAAGCGTGAGGGCGTAAATCACAGGACGTCCACGCCCGTTGAACCATCGCTGTCCGGCTGTGTCGCCATAATGCGCCACCGCGAACAGGGCGCAGAGGTAGATCAGCACGGTCAGGACAGCGGCCCATCCGGGTATCATTGCGGCTCCCGCGATTTTCAAGGACGACGATCTTAAGCTTTTGCATGGCTGAGGTCATCCCATCCCGATGGGCAGGGTCAAACCGCATTTAGGGTCTTTATGGCCAAGATTGCGGCTGCTACACATCTAACCGCAGGCATGGCCGCAATTTTTCAAGGAGCTCATAAAAATGTTGAAAGAATTTCGTGAATTTGAATTGCGCGGCAATGTTGTTGATCTCGCCATCGGCGTGATTATCGGCGCAGCCTTCAACAAAATTGTCGACTCGATTGTGTCCGACATCATCATGCCGATCATCGGCGCGATCACCGGCGGCCTCGATTTTTCGAATTATTATATCGCTCTGTCCTCAGCAATCATCGGCCACCCGGCCTATGCCGATGCCAAAAAGGCTGGCGCTGCGCTGGGGTTTGGTCAGTTTCTGACGATCACAGTCAACTTCATCATCGTGGCCATGATCCTGTTCTTCATCGTTCGCGCCATCAACATGCTGAAGAAGTCGGAAGCCGCCGTCCCCGCCCCGCCCGCGCCCCCGTCGGAATCTGAAACCTTGCTCAAGGAAATCCGCGATCTTTTGGCTGCCAAGGCCGCGTGACGCCAAGGCCGCCTAACGCAGCACTAAGGCGGTCCTATGCCGTGAACAAGTCGCGTTCGGCATTGACCGTCTCGGCGATGAAATCGGCGACGGTGCGCACGCGCATCGTCTCCCGCGTGTCCTCATGGGTGACGAGCCAATAGGAGCGCAGGAAGGCGAGATCGGGCAGGACGCGCACAAAGTCTGCGTCCCGCTTGGCGAGATAATCATGCAGGATGCCAACGCCAGCTCCGCCCCGCACGGCTTCCGATTGCCCGGTGGCGCTGGCACATTCGAGACGCCGCCACGCCGGGCCAAAGCTGTCGGGCAGGAAATTCAGGGCCGGTGAAAACAACAGATCCTGAACATAGGTAACCAGCGTGTGGTCGCGCAGCGTCTCCATGTCTGTCGGCTCGCCGTGGGCCTTGAGATAGGCCTTCGTGGCATAGGCATGCAGCGTGTAATCAATCAGTTTGCGCACCATCAGCCGACCAGCCTCGGGCCTGTCGATGGTGATGGCGATATCTGCCTCGCGCTTTGAGAGCGAAAACGTCCGTGGCAAAGGCACGACCTGCACGGTCAGGCCCGGATGGCGTTCTGTGAGCCGCGCCAGGCGTGAGCAGAGAAACATCGTGCCGAAACCATCAGGCGCGCCGATGCGCACCGTGCCGGAGATCGAGATGTCGGTTGCGGATAAATCGGCCCGGGCGCGCAGCATCTCAGCCTCGATACGCTCGGCGGCCACCACAAAGCGGTCGCCTGCCGCCGTCAAAGTGCAGCCCGTGGTGCGCCGCTCAAACAGCTTGGCCCCAAGTTCTGCCTCCAGCGCATTGATCCGACGCGAGACGGTGGCATGATCCACCCGCAGGAGCTTTGCCCCAGCCAGAAACTGGCCGGTGCGGGCGACAGCGAGGAAAAAGCGGGCGTGGTCCCAGTCCATGGCGGGCGGCTCTACATTTGCGCACAACGGGTGCGCGAAATTGGTCGTTGATGTGTGCGGACGCAAAGCGTTCTATGCCACTCGAGGCGCGATCGTGCAAAGCCGACGCGCGTCAGACGTTTGGCCGGAAGGGAGGATTTGTCAGAATGTTCGACCGTCTCTCCATGCCGATCATTCAGGGCCCCATGCTGGGTGCGTCTGACGCAGCCCTCGCACTTGCGGTCTCAAACGTGGGCGCTTTGGGATCGCTGGCCGCATCAAACCTTCCAGCCCCCAAGCTGCGTGAGACGATTGCGCACGTGCGCGCGGCAACCGACCGGCCATTTGCCGTCAATCTCTTTGCCATTCCACCGGCTGAGCCCGCCGCTGCGGATGTGAGCGCGGCAATCGATCTGCTGCGACCGTGGCGGGCTCGCTATGGGCTTGCGGATCAAGCCATTCCCAACCAATGGGCGGAAGATTTTGCCAGCCAGTTTGATGCGCTTGTGGCGGAAGCCCCACCAGCGGCGTCGTTCACCTTTGGCCTTGTGACGCCTGAGCAAGTGGAGGTTCTGCAGGCCAAGGGGGTGTATGTCATCGGCACCGCCACCAGTGTGGCCGAGGCGCGCGCCTGGGCGGAGGTCGGGGCCGACGCAATCTGCGCGCAGGGGGCTGAAGCCGGGGGCCATCGCGGCACATTTTTGGGCCTCAAAAAATCTACCAAAATTTTTATTATTACCGGCTTACTCT